>JAUNQW010000050.1 GCA_030535975.1 Atopococcus tabaci
TTTGGCAGACTTCAGTCATTTCATTCACCTCTCATTCAAACGTCCATTTGATTATAATATAGATATTATACATTCTACATGAGGTGAAGTCAAACGATTGTTTGATTGTTTAACTATTTGATTTTCTTGCAATAATAAATCTTTTAAATTTATATAATGACTTTTAACAGAAAATTAAAAGAGTAAGTTTTCTTAAAAAATATAATTATACCTTGACCATGTACCATAGTACATGGTTTATAATAGTATAGAGGTGAAAAATAATGTATCTTATTAGTGAGTTTTCCGAAAAAAGTGGCGTTAACAAAGAAACAATACGATATTATGAAAACCAAAAATTATTAGAAGAACCAACTCGTACAGATTCTGGTTATCGATTGTATTCAGATGAGGATATTAAACGAGTAAAATTTATTAAACAAATACAAGACCTTGGTTTTTCTCTAAGAGAAATTTATAAATTGCTCGGTGTGGTCGATCAAGATAGTGTTCGTTGCCAAAACATGTTTGATTTTGTCTCTCAAAAGCAAGCAGAAGTCCAAAAACAAATAGAAGATTTAAAACGAATTGAAAAAATGTTAAGCGGCTTAAAAGAATGTTGTCCCGATGAGAAAGAAATGTATGCGTGTCCGATTATTGAAACATTAATTGATGAAGAATAAAGGGGTTTCCGTATGAAGAAATATAAGGTAAGTATTCAGGGTATGACTTGTACAAGTTGTGAAGAACATGTGACAACGGCACTTAAAAACATTGGTGCAAAAGATATAAAAACGAGTTATCGTGAAAGAAAAACAGAATTTGATTTAGCTGACACTGGGATATATTTCCTCATCCTGCCTCAAAGAGCGTATAATAAAGTTGAAGAAATAAAGACAGTCTAAAAATAAGGAGGGGATGATGATGTTAATTGACAGATATATTTATGCCGTGACGAAAGAACTGCCCAAAAAATTCAGACCGGAAACAGCCCGTGTATTGAGAGTTTTGATCGATGAGAAGATCGAAGAGATGAATGATTCACTTACAGAAGAAGAAAAGGTGGACAGGGTCCTAAGGGAACTGGGAGATCCCAAATTTTTGGCTGATACTTACCGGGGACACGAAAGGTACCTGATCGGGCCCAGATATTATGATAAATATATCTTTGTCTTGAAAATTGTAGCTGTATCGATCGTCATCGGTCTATCGGTAGCGACGGGAGCGGCTGCGCTCTTTGGCGACGATACTGATGCGACAATCATCGGCATCATCACCTCCTATATCGGCAATGTGTTCTCGGGTATCTTACAAGGAGCTGCCTGGGTGACGGCGATTTTTGCTCTCTTGGAATACAACCAAGTTCCCCTGGAAGAGATGGGACAAGAAGGATGGGATCCTTCTCAATTACCTGAATTACCAGAGAAAAAAGCCCATATATCAAGGGGAGAATCTATCTTTTCTAACATGTTTTCTACGATCATCCTGACCTTGTTTTTCTTCCTGCCTGAAGTCATCGGCATCTCTTTTATGGAAGGAAGCGAGTGGAATTTCATCCCGCTCTTCAACCTGGAAACCCTCACGTCATTCAAGTTCATCATCTTCATCATCTTTACCATCAATATTCTGATCGAGCTGGTCAAGATCATCAAAGGCAGATGGACCCTGAATGTCGCTCTCATAACGACTGCCTTGAGCCTTATTTCTGCGACACTTTTCATCACTGTCATCTATAATATGAACATCTGGAGCCCGGAAATCATCCGGTCTTTCGAACGCTATCTGCCGATTTCTTTTGAAAGAATGCTTTTCTTCCTCACCGGGCTGGTCATCCTGGTCACCATCGGCGAGGTGGCCTCAGCCCTCTACAAAGGACTCAAATACGGCAGCGGCGATCAACTTTAATACCCCACAGCAGACAAGGAAGGGCCTGTATTTCAAAAATCAGCCCTTTCTTTTTATTTTCTTCTTGACCCTCACCTTACGTGATAGCTTATAGTAGAGAAAAGAGGAGGTGGAGTGATGTATTTAATCAAAGAAGCCAGCGACTGGAGCGGGG
>JAUNQW010000051.1 GCA_030535975.1 Atopococcus tabaci
CATCGGTATTCAATCTCTGAGTGGTCTGGCAGCTTTATTTTCATAAGAAAAAGAAGAGTCTGGGACAAAAGATCACAGAATCTAAAATTAAAGAGAATTTACATTTTCCGTCCAGGAATTTGTAAGTTCTCTTATTTTATTGCTTTAATTTTTGCATATTTCTTCAAATTGTTGGCCATCAAGGCCAAACCAATATCTGTTTTCACCTTCGATTTACCCCTGAGGTTAAATCGAGTGAACCCTAAAACAGCCTTTATCTGCCCAAAGACAGGCTCCACCTCAATCTGTCGTTGTGCATAGATTGCAGAACCATCCTTTGATAAAAGCTTCGCTGCTTCAATCGTTTTTAATGTTTGATATTTCTCATTATAATAGAGCGCCTTTTGCGGCGCATTTTCTGAATCTATTGGTTTATAAACCGTTACTTGAGAAGTATAGCCACTCCATTTATTTCTCCGTTTGGATTGATGGCTGTAATAATATATCGTACCATCTGGATGCGTAAAGGTATTCTCTTCCTCATGATAAAGCCAATTTTCTAAATTTTTATCTGAAATTTTGTGTTTCTTTTTCTGGTCTTTATCAAATCGATTATATTTAATGAGATGGTCAATATTCTTCTTGTCTAAGTAAGTTAAGTTTTCTTCACTGCCGTATCCTGCATCAGCCACAATACGTTTAGGTAGATGAGGAAAGGAATTTATAAAAGGCTGTAACGTTCGCGTATCCGTCGGATTCGGGTAGACATCATAATGCAGCACGAATTGATTCTCTATACCAATCTGAATATTATACCCTGCCTTCAATTGGCCATTCATCATGTGGTCATCCTTCATGCGCATAAATGTCGCATCCGTATCTGTTTTAGAATAACTATTTCGACCTTCAAAAGTCTCAAACTGTTCCTCATACTTCCGTTTTCGAGGCAAGAAGTCCTGGCTCATTCTGCGGTGATGTTTCTTGAGGCGACGACGAGTTTGTTTCCGAGGATCCGGTCCTTTTACAGGGTTTTCTTCAATGTCTTCTGTTAGTTTTTCAACTTCTTCTTCAACCAGTTGAGTAATTTCCTGAAGCATAGACTCTTCCAATTCAAGCTCTTCATCGTATTGAATCCCCGCATCAACCATCGGTTGAATTTCTTCAAAGTAATATTCACGGGCTGATACTTTCAAACGTTCAGCAAATCTTTCTGTCGCTTTTTTCCATACAAAGGTATACTTATTGGCATTGGCTTCAATCTTTGTCCCATCAATAAAGCAATTCTCTAAACTGATTAATTTTTCTAACTTTAATTGGATTGTAAATTCTATAAATATATTTTCAAGGAGCTGACTACACTTTTCAGAAGAGCGGAACCGGTTAATCGTGCGATAACTAATCACCTGTTGGGCAACCAGCCATTGCATAGGCAGATTTTCTACCATCATCTCTTCAATTTTTCGGCCACTGAAAACACCCTTACTGTAGGCATAAAGCAGTGACATAACGAGTGGTTTTGGGTGGTAAGCAGGACGACCGTCCTGAGTTTCGAAGATTCCAAAATAATTTTCGTCCAGAGAATCTACAAAGTCATAGATTGAAAAAACAATATGGCTGGGATCGATACAAGCAGATAATTCTAATGGAAGTGATGTTTGATTCATGGTATATTGTACGTACATAAAAAGCACCCCTTTAATGTTTAGTGTCGTTACTAATATTATAGCAGGGTGCTTTTTGTCCGCCTAATTATATATAATAAAAATGCCGAGAAAATTAGTTAATCTAATTTCCCGGCATTTTTATTTAGAGGCTTTTGTCCCAGCCTCTTTTTATGTTTAATTTGATACAAGCCCTGATTTAAGCTTTAACTTGGTCACTGACTAATTCTTGAGCAGTATTTAGCTCTGGTTTTTGACGCTTCAATACAGTAGTCAGATGACGCATCTGTAATAAACCAATCGCATAAACAATCACAGTCGCTAACATCACTTCTGGTGGGAAATTAGTCATGGCTATAACAGAAGCAATTGCAA
>JAUNQW010000052.1 GCA_030535975.1 Atopococcus tabaci
CCTTTTATCGGCTACATCTATATGACCCAAATTGTGGATGCCTTAACAAGAGATGACATGACACGCATCCCTTCTTTAATCATGCAGTATTTGGTCATCTTGTTGGTGTTGCAACTGATTTCTGGATGGATAGACCCGCTAATCACTCATGAGGATTCTCTGTTTTTAAGAAAACTCTTTGCTGAACCAAATAAAAAGATGTTAACTATGCATTACCATTATGCGGAAAGTTCAGAAGTAAGAGAAGAATTAGAAATCATCAACCGAAATATGATGAGCAGCCAATCTTCTCTTCCGATGATCAATGTCCGTATAAAAGAAATGATGCCTGGATTGGTCAGTATTATATGGGGGGTTATTTTACTCACTCCGTTATTTAGAGTAGACACCGGCTTACTACCAGACGACTTTTGGTGGATGCACCCAAGTCTTGTTATCAGTGTCTTTCTTCTACTGATTGGAATCAGTGTATGGATTCAAATCGCGTCATCCAAAAAATCAGGTGAACGGCTAAAAGCGCTTTTTGCGGAATTGAAAGAATCTAATGCCCGATTTTTCTATGAAGATGGGATCCTTCAGGACTTTAAGTCTGGAAAAGAAATGCGCCTCTACAATTTAACTGAAAAAATGATCGAAAATAAAAGAGCTGAGTCTGAACAGACAGGGAGATTACTGTCTGAAAACTATAAACGCTTTCGATCCATGATGATCCCTACTACCGGCTTATTTCAGGTGATGACCTATTTGACCTATGCCTATGTCGGCTTGCTTGTTTTAATCGGAGCTTTACCTGTTGCTTTGATTATTCAACTTTCCAGCGCACTCAGTCAAATGGTCTCTGCTTTACCAGATGTTATCCAGCACGGCATGATGATGATTTCTTCACCAGGTGAATTAGAGCAGTATTATGCATTCATGGACTTGCCTGATGAAGAGGTCGTCGGCAGTTTACCTGTAGAAAAAAGGTTAGATAATGACTATCATTTCGCAATAGAGAATATGAGTTTTTCTTATCCCGGCTCAGATGAAACAGTCCTAAAGAACATCACTGAAAAGTTTGAAGTCGGTAAAAAGTATGCCATAGTTGGAGAAAATGGCTCAGGTAAAACAACGTTTATTAAGCTACTGACTCGTTTATATGAACCGAGTGAAGGGACAATAAAAATGAATAAAATCGATGCCCATAAGTATGATTTAAGAGAATACTTCAATCTGTTTGGCGTTGTCTTCCAGGACTACCATCTAGTCGGATTTTCATTGGGACAAAACGTTTCTGTAAAACCCTCTTTTGATAGAAAGAAAGTGTTGTCTACCTTAGATAAAGTTGGGTTAGGCGACTTCGTTAGAAATCTACCCAATCAGGAAGAAACCTACCTGGGAACAGAATTTGAAGAATCAGGCGTCAGTGTCTCTGGGGGCCAAGAACAGAAAATAGCCATCGCTCGGTCTTTATATAAGGATGCGCCAGTTATGATTTTAGATGAGCCGACCGCTGCACTGGACCCAATGACTGAATTTGAAATATATCAAAACTTTGATAACTTAGTAAAAGATAAAACAGCTTTTTATATTTCCCATAGACTCTCAAGCTCCAAATTCTGCGATGAAATACTCGTCTTTGATCAAGGGGAGATCGTACAAAGAGGCACACACAAAGAACTGGTGAATGAAAAAGGAAAGTACCAGGAATTATGGAGTGCACAGGCACAGTATTATCAGTAAGTAAGAGTGAAAGTGAGAGAATTGAAGTTTAGCGTTTTTTGTTGACATGAACTCCATTTTTTTCGTTAAAAATGCAGTTCATTGGTAAATGCCAAAGCTGAACTCAACATTTCTGTTTGAAAGTGAAGTTCAGCAAATAATAATCTACTAAACTCAACTTAAAGCAGAAATATTTAATAAGAATTTGGTGTGTTGCATTTCATCTTACAACACACC
>JAUNQW010000053.1 GCA_030535975.1 Atopococcus tabaci
TCTCATCGGTCGCTTCTTCCAAGAGACCGTTCACGATAAGATACTGTTTGTTGATCCCCAATTCTTTTAACTCGTGTGCTGCACGGTCAGCTTCAACAATGGCCGCTTCTTGAGGACGAGTGACAAGATATAAAGAAGTCAAACTTTCATCACTTAAGACACGCATCGCTTCCTCAATTCGTTCTCTCTCATCGCTTAAGCCTGACAGCTGCCCCATACAAGAAGCGCCTGTCGTATTCTCATCGAAGAAGTGAGTCCAAGCTGACGGCAATTCTAACATACGTAAGGTATGACCCGTTGGAGCCGTATCAAAAATAACATAGTCATTTTCTTCAGCCACTTGCGGATCTGTTAAAAAGTAAGCAAACTCATTAAAGGAAGCTACTTCCTGGGTACAAGAGCCTGATAATTGTTCTTCCATATTTTCTATAGCTTCTTCTGGCAGGATGCCGCGGTAAGGACCGACACTTTTCTCTATATATTCTTCCACGGCTGTCTCTGGATCAAAGTTAGCTACTTTTAGGTTATCTACACCCGCTACAGAAGCAGCCTTGTTGGATAACTCTGTTTCAAAAACATCTTGAAGGTTGGAGGCTGGATCTGTCGAGACAAGTGTGACTTTATAACCTGCATCAGCTAAATGAGCAGCTGTAGCAGATGCCAATGTTGTCTTTCCTACTCCACCCTTACCAGTAAAGAATAAATATTTCGTCAAGTCTAAGTTTTTCGGGGTATATTTTTCCATTGTATTCTCCTTTATTTAAGGACCTGGGCATTTTTTATTGACTTGAAATATCCGATAAATCAACACCTGAAAATTCTTGGAATTCTTCGACACTAGGATAGGCACCTGTTTTAACGACTTCACCATCAATAAGTGTAATGGGCAAGATTTTCTTTCCATTTTTATGGATTAAATCAATCGCTGTTCCGTTGTCCACAAAAGCTTGTGTATCTTGGGACAAGTTATATCTTTTGGCCTCACAATTTCCCGATTTATTAATATGATCGTAAATACCTGAAATTTCTAAGAGCTGCGGGTCTACTGTAGGACCACATATACCGGTTTGACAACACATCGCTGGTTCGTACATTTCTAAAACTTTCATTATGCTTCCTCCTTAATTCCTTCTTCAGAAATAGGCATCTTTTGACAAAGACAATCATCTTCCGTATCACTCAACAAATGACATAGTTCCCGATTTACATAGGCAGCTGCTTCTTCATTAATGCTGTAGAAAATCCAGCGCCCATCTCTGGACTTATTGACTAACCCTGCTTCTGTCAATGTTTTCATATGATGAGATAAGGTGGGCTGAGTGAAATCAAAAAACTCTAGGACATCACACGCTCTTTTTCCCCCACATGAAATGACTTCAAGTATTTTTAAGCGATTCGGATCAGCAATTGCTTTTAATATGTTAGCTAACTCTTCATAGTTCATTTTTTATACTCCTTTAGATAGATAGATGGCCATCTATATCCAAGTTCATTATAGATAACCATCTATGTATTGTCAACCAAAAAACTAATAATATTTTAAAATAAAAAAACACTAGAAGAATCTAGTGTTCTGATTGGATAATTCAGAAAAGGATACATCCTTATCAATAGAGTCGATAAGCTTAATGGACTGATATAGAGCAATAAAATAAGGAATCATTGATAAATACAGACCAATAATAATAGGATAAAGAATAGGAGCAAAGTCTGGGCTGGCTGGATAATTTACCAGTAAAAAAAGACCCCTAATACCCATAGAAAGAACAGGTAAACCCAGAAGAATGACAGCTGCTTTTAAAAAGATTGTTGATATTTTTTTCATAAAATGACCTCACTCAATTTTTTCTTTATTCTATCCTGTTATTTATCGTTTATGGAAAAATTAACCTTTTCGAACTTTTCATTTTCAGCAACTGC
>JAUNQW010000054.1 GCA_030535975.1 Atopococcus tabaci
TCCACTGCCTCATCGACTGACTGTACTTTTATCTTCTTTTTCGAATTAAAAACAACTTCAAAATTATTCTTTTTTACTTCGTCAATATTACCTACTACTTCACCATTGATTAATAGCTCCAGACTTGCTTGTTCAGGTGTATCCTCCCTGGTGGCTTGAATCTCTACTTCAAAGCTTTTCTTTTTAGCCATATGACTCCTCTTTTTCTATTCATTTTCAATAAAATCTTCCCAAAATTAAGGCTTTTTGTCAACACCAGCCAGCTATTTTGTTTTTTTATACTTTCCATGGTATTATCTTTTAGTGCGATGATTTATAACGTTCTTAACTAAAAAATGATATAACCATAAAGTCTTATGATGAATTAACAGGTTTCAAGGAGGCTCATTTTGAAAAAATCTACCAAAACTTCACTCTTTATTTTAATATTTATTTTATTAGCCTTTATCACAACTTATTTCATTGGACAATCTTACTTTAATAATCGTTTTTATTTAAATACTTCTGTTGGTACAGTTGATGTTAGTTCTATGACTGTAGAAGAAGCTCAGTCTGTTTTAGAAGATAATTTACTTCAATCGGAGTTATTATTTACTGAGAATAATGAGGAGCTCGGACGTATTCCCTTAGGTAATTTTTCAACAGTATCTAATGTTGATGATATTATCAATGACTCCTTTCAAGACCAGCAAAAAAATAATTGGCTCACAAGTATTGCTGGTTCAACACAATTAAACAGCTCTTTGAATGAGAACTTGGAAATAGATAGTCAAAAGCTTCAAGAAGGACTTGAAGGTATTGGAATTGATAATAGCCAAAGAGAAGCTTCAAAAAATGCTGACATGCATTATCAAGAAGGAGAAGGCTATGTTGTTGTGGAAGAAGTTCAAGGGACTCAAATTGATGTCGATAAAATCAAAGAACTTATTCAACAAGATACGACTATAGAACTCAGCCAAGCTTACACAAAAGCAGATATTCTTTCAGATGATGAAGGACTAAGCGAGAGCATCAATCAAGCCAATCAAATCTTACAGACTAAAATTACTCTTACAATGGAGGATAATGAAGTTACTATTCCCGAAAAAGAAATTAGTCAGTGGATACAATTAAATGATTTGAACAGTATCACACTTAACCAGGATGAAATTTATGACTACCTTGGAGAATTGAATCTTGAATATGCAACCTATGCAAAAGACAGAACCCTGCAGAGTACTTACTCTGGAGAAGTAACAGTCCCGCAAAAGATTTTAGGCTGGTATATCAACCGCGAAGCAGAGACAGAGCAAATCACTAATGAGTTAAAAGCCGGTCAAGATGTCACACGAGACCCTATCATTGAAGGAAACAATTACGGTATCGGACTAGATTTTGGTCCAGACTATGTAGAGGTTGATATTAGTCAACAAAAACTCATGATTTACTTAGATAACGAAAAAGTATTTGAAACAGACGTTATTACCGGACGACCAGGATCTGAAACACCTGTAGGTGCATCCTATGTTTGGTACAAAGATACTCATCAAACTCTGATGGGCTTCAATGTTCACACTGGAGAAAACTATGAGACTCCTGTTAATTATTGGGTAGCCGTGACGGACGATAACTTAATCGGGCTTCATGATGCTTCTTGGCAATATGACTTTGGCGGGGATTCTTACTTATCTCATGGATCTCTGGGATGCATTAATATTGATCCCAGCGTGATGAGCCAAGTCTATAATAGTGTCTATGAAGGTATGCCTGTTGCTGTATTCTAATTGATTTACTCCAAGTTCTCACAAGATGAACTTGGAGTATTTATTTAATTATAAAACTGTTGCATATGATTTTTTCCATGAGTTTGGTACACTATAAAAAAGA
>JAUNQW010000009.1:0-6795 GCA_030535975.1 Atopococcus tabaci
TTTTTTATTGGGTATTACGTATTTCCCATCATGAAAAATGAGGAGGAAAATAATGATCACATTAAAAGAAATAAGAGAGTATGCAGAGGAAGGGTATCAAACAGTCCCTATTATAAAATCCTATATAGCTGATGAAATTACAACCATAACTGCACTGAAAAAAATGAAAGCAGCTTATGATCACGTCTTCATGTTAGAGTCAGCAGTTTCTGATCAAAAAACAGGACGCTATACTTTTATCGGGATGAATCCTATCCTGGAAGTAACCGCATCGAATGGTAAAGTATCGGTATTTGAAAAAGGCCAAAGAGTAGAAAAAAGGCAAGAAACTGTTGAAGAAACTCTGCGAGAAATTTTAGCAGAATACCGCTCACCTCGTCTAGAAGGTGTTCCTCATTTTACCGGAGGTTTAGTAGGTTATTTTACTTATGAATTTTTCCAGTATCTAGAAAACAGGCTGGATTTTTCAGTGGAAAATGTTGATCACTTACCTGATGTAGATTTAATGTTGTTTGATAAAATCATTTGCTATGACCACTATAAGCACCAAATTCTTATCATTTCTCATATGTCCTTAAAGGAATCTCTAGAAGAAGAATATTTGAAAAGTCTGGAAAAGATTGATCAGATTTATCGCCTGTTGATGCAGGGCCATTCAGATATTAAGACAAAAGGAAAAATGACCGGGCAGTTAAAGTCCAGGTTTAGCCAGGAAGAATTTGTAGAGAGAGTTGAAAAAGCACAGAATTATATTCAAAAAGGAGAAGTGTCCCAAGTTGTCTTGTCAAATTATTTATCGGCACCTTTTCAAGGCAGTTTATTAGATAGTTACCGTGCCTTGCGTACGATAAACCCCTCTCCCTATATGATTTATCTGTCCAGCCCGCATCTGGAGATAGCCGGGGCGTCACCCGAAACACTGGGTACTCTTGAAAATGGTCAGGTGAAAACTTACCCTTTAGCAGGAACCAGACCACGCGGTAGAAGTGCAGAAGAAGATGTGGTGATGCAAGAAAACCTGCTGAATGATGAAAAAGAAGTGGCAGAGCATAAGATGCTGGTCGATATCGGCCGGAGGGATTTAGCAGAGGTGTGTGATGCAGAAAGTATCTGTGTGGAAGATTATATGTCCATCCACAAGTATTCTCATGTGATGCATATCGGTTCCTGTGTGGCTGGAAATTTAGCTGAGGGCAAGGATGCTCTGGATATTATCCAAAGCCTGCTGCCTGCAGGTACCTTGTCTGGTTATCCTAAATTAAGAGCCTGTCAAATTATTCAAGAGCTGGAAGCAGACCGTCGAGATGTCTATGGCGGAGCCATCGGTTACATTGATCTCAGCGGGAATATGGATACCTGCATCGCTATCCGATTGATTGTAAAACGCCAAGACCAAATTTTTATTCGTTCAGGTGCAGGAATTGTTGAACAAAGTAATTCTGACAGCGAGTATCAAGAGTGTATAAATAAAGCTGAAGCGACGGTCTCTGCTGTTGAGAAGCAGAAGCATATTTAAGAAAAAGAAGTCTTAACATGAGCTGTCTTCTGAATATTTTGAATAAGAATTATCCGAATAAAAACTGTTCAAAGACTATCATATCAAGTTTTCTTGACTAAAAAAAAGATTGTGTTAGAATTTATTAGAGCTGATTTAAAATTGTATCAAGAAACTTCGAGATACAAAAAAGACTCAAATTCTGTCGGAGATGAAATCTTCACAGGGGGAGAGTCTTTTCTTTATTATTAAAATAAAATTTGGAGGGAAGAAATGGCTTATATATGGAGTTACATGAAGAAGTACCCCTTAACATTAGTGGGATCCTTCCTCGGATCTATTATATTCGTAATTGTAAACTTAGGTTTACCAACAATTTTAGCAAAAATCATTAATGAATCATTGATTAATGAAGATTATTCCAGCTTGTGGCAGAACATTAGTTGGATGTTTGTTCTTGTTATCATCGGTTTATTGGGTAATATTTTAAATGTATACGCAGGTTCTCGTATTACAACATCGGTGGTCCGTGATATTAGAAATGATATGTATAGGAAAATTCAAAATTATTCCCACCAAGAATACGAAACAATTGGTGTGCCATCATTAATTACGCGTATGACTACAGATGCCTTTGTTATTATGCAGTACACAGAGATACTGTTAAGAAGCGCACTGACACCTGTTTTGATGATTGCCGGTTCTATTATTCTTATTTTCTTAAATGCCCCATCTTTATCTTGGCTTCTTTTCAGTGCCATACCTTTTATCATTCTTATTTTTTCTGTCATCATTACACGTTCAAGACCACTTTCTCAACAATTACAAGTTGTTCTGGATAAGATTAACTTATCCGCACGGGAAAATTTGACCGGACTCAGAGTGGTCCGAGCTTTTGCACGTGAAGATTACCAAGTGAAAAAATTTGGACGAGCGAATGACGAATATGCCAACTTAGCTCTGCGCTTGAATAAATTGATGGGTAGTGCTCAGCCTCTTTTTGCACATGTCTTGATGTGGGTGACTGTCATCACCATTTGGTCTGCTTTAGGACCTTTAGAGCAAGGAAGTATTCAAGTGGGAACAATTTTAGCTTTTACGGAATATTTATTCCATGCTTTATTTGCCATCATGATGTTTTCCCAAATATTTATGATGTCACCACGTGCTCTAGCTTCAGCTAATCGTCTAAAAGATGTTGTTAGTATGCCTATATCTATTGACCCGAATTCAGAAGGTGTTAAAAGAACATCTCGTCAAGGTTATGTAGAATTCAAGAATGTCAGCTTTGCTTATCCAGACGAACCCGAATTTGAAGCCATTAAAAATATCTCTTTTCAAGCAGCGCCTGGTCAAACTACTGCCTTCATTGGATCTACCGGTTCTGGAAAATCAACGATTATTCAATTAGTTCCCCGTTTATTTGATGTGACAGTAGGGGCAGTGTTGGTTGATGGAGTAGATGTAAGAGACTATAATATTAAAAGTTTGCGGGATAAAATTGGTTATGTTCCTCAAAAAATCAATTTATTTGAAGGAACTATTCGAGAAAATCTGCAGTTTGCAAATAAGGATCTCAGTGAAAGTGAAATGGATCATGCAATAGACGTAGCTCAGGCTGGGGATTTTATTTCTGGCTTAGAGAAGGGTTATGACTCTTTCTTAAGTGAGGGTGGAAGTAATTTTTCAGGTGGGCAAAAGCAACGCCTGTCCATAGCTCGGGCTATTGCTAAGAAGCCGTCTATTTATATCTTTGACGATTCCTTCTCAGCTTTAGACTATCAAACAGATGCTGAATTACGTCGTCGACTTGCCGCTATTACCACTCAGTCGACCGTATTGTTAGTGGCTCAGCGTGTCTCTTCTATTGTCAATGCTGACCAGATCATCGTGTTAGACAAAGGTGAAATAGCAGGGCAGGGAACTCATGAAGAATTGTTGGCAGGTAATAAAATTTATCAGGAAATTGCTGAATCTCAAACAAATGAAGGGGAGGTTGACTAATGGATACATTAATGAAAGTTTGGCCTTACCTCAAAACCTATAGAAAGCAATTTTATTTAGGAATCTTCCTTCAAATACTTTCTGTGATTGCCAGTGTGGTTGAGCCTTTCATGTTTGGTTTAATCTTAACTGAATTAGCGAGCAATGTTGCTGATATGATCCAAGGAGCAGCTGGGGCTGGAATTAATTATGAGCGTATTCTCAGCTTGCTTGTTATCTACTTTATTCGTGGAATCATTTTCCACACGTCCACATTCGGTGCTAACTTCTTTATAACAGAATCAATACAGTATATGACCTATGACTTAAGACAAGACTTAATCAAAAAAATTAATCGTCTGCCGGTCGCCTATTTTGACAGTCACCAAATTGGAAACATATTGAATCGTTTAACGAGTGACGTTGAGTCTATCTCTAATGCCTTTCAACAGTCACTTCTGCAAATTCTGAATGCTGTTTTAACTATCTTCTTTGTATTTATTATGATGTTTGCTATTGATTGGCGGATGGCAATATTAGTCTCGATGATTGTCCCGTTATCTGGTCTGGCAGCCCGTTATATTATTTATAAATCTCAACCTTATTTCCGTCAACAAGCGGATGTATTAGGAGAGTTAAACGGATTTGTTCAAGAAAATTTCTCCGGCTTTGAGGTTCTTAAATTATATAATCAAGAAAAAAGAGTGTATGAGGAATTTACAGGCATTACAGATGAGTTATATGATGTAGGTTTTAAAGCGAGTTTTATTTCAGGGAATATGCGTACGGTATTAGCTTTTATCACTAATATATCCTATATATTAGTAGCTGCTTTAGGAGGTTTTTTTGTTCTGCAAGGTCAGTTAAGTATTGGTAATTTACAAGCCTTTACTCAGTATACTTGGCAGATTGCTAACCCGATGCAGATTATCTCTCAGGTCACAGGATTAATCCAGTCAGCTTTCGCTGCAATCAACCGGGTCTTTGAAATCTTGGATGAAGAGGATGAAGATCAGTCTTACAGCTTAGAGTTAGACCAAGCCATCACGGGGCAGGTCTCCTTTGAAAATGTTTCTTTTTCATATCAAGCTGACCAAACTTTAGTGGAGAACTTTGATGTAAATGTAGAGGCTGGTGAGATGATTGCTATCGTGGGTCCGACAGGTGCCGGTAAAACTACGATGATTAATTTGCTTATGCGTTTTTATGATGTAAATGAGGGGCGGATTACTGTAGATGGTAAAGATATACGAGACTTAAACCGTCAGCAGTATCACAGCCAATTTGGAATGGTTCTGCAAGACACATGGTTGTTTGAAGGAACGATCCGGGAGAATCTGCGTTTTGGTAATTTAGAAGCTGAGGATGCTGAGATTGAAGAAGCTGCTCGAGCAACGAATGTCCATGATTACATCATGTCACTGCCCCAAGGCTATGACTCAGTTATAGATCAGGAATCTTCCAATATATCAGCAGGTCAAAAACAACTGTTAACTATTGCCAGAGCCTTGCTTGCAGACCCACAGATACTGCTCCTGGATGAAGCAACAAGTTCAGTCGATACAAGGATGGAACGCTTAATCCAAGAGGCGATGGATGAGCTGATAGAGGGGCGTACGAGCTTTGTTATTGCACACCGCTTGTCTACTATCCAGAATGCAGATCGTATCTTAGTCATGCGCGATGGACAGATTATTGAGCAGGGAAGCCATGATGAACTTATGGCAGCCACCGGTTTTTATAATGAATTATATAACAGTCAATTTGATCAGTAGCTTAAAGTAAAAAGTGAAAAAAATTGGAGAATATTCTTTGATTAAAAGATAGAATTTTTATTTAAGAAATCATTGTTACCCAAAAAAGTTATGGGTGATGTTGATAGACAGCCGGCCTGATAAAAAGCAAATAATCTATGATATAATGAAGTAGAATTTGATTTAAAGGGGGTTTTCTCTTGGATTTTGACTGGACACAACTATTTACTTTCAGAACTTTAATTAATTTAATAGATATAGGTATTGTTGCATTTGTTATTTCTAATATCCTGAGATTATTTCGTAATACCCGAGCAAGGCAGCTGCTAAATGGAATAGCGATTATCATCATTGTAAAATTCATAAGTTCTTTTGCCGGATTACATACAACTGAATTCATAGTCGACTTTATAATTCAATGGTCAGCTATTGCCTTAATTGTTATTTTTCAGCCGGAACTACGTAAAGCACTCGAACATTTAGGACGAAACAAGGTTTTTGACCGACGTGGAAAAGATCTTGTAAGTCAAGATGAGAAAATAGTCGATGAAATTATGGAAGCTGTTCAATATATGGCTAGAAGAAAAATAGGTGCGCTCATCTCAATTGAAAAAGATCTGCCCTTGAATGAGTACATAGAAACAGGTATTAAAATGGATTCTGTGATTACTTCTCAATTATTAATCAATATATTCATACCGAATACACCCTTGCATGACGGTGCGGTTATTTTAACAGGCCACCGAATAGCTTCCGCAGCAAGCTATCTGCCTTTGTCAGAAAACCCTTCTGTACCTAAAAAGTATGGAACACGACACCGGGCAGCTATAGGTTTGAGTGAGCACAGTGATGCAGTCACGATAGTGGTTTCAGAAGAAACAGGAGCTCTCAGTATTTCTAACCGTGGAAAGCTGCTGCCGGATTTAGAAGTGGTGGATGCTCGTGACTACTTGAAAGCAGAGCTTTTAAGTGATGATGACTCCGATGTTACCTGGTTAGATAAAGTATTTTCCCGCCGAACTAAGGGAGGCGATTCTTAGTGGCTAAGAATACGGAATTTGAAAAGTGGAGCGGACGAATTGTTTCAATTCTCCTAGCAGCCTTGTTATTTTTATACGTCAGTTATGAGAATTCCAGAATGATTAGTTCCTATGACCCTGGAGGCGGAGCCAGTATATCGACAGAAGAAACGGTAACCTCTGTGCCTATCGAAATTAATGTCGATACTAATCAATATTTCGTCTCAGGTATCCCGGAGTCAGCAAGTGTGACCTTGAAGGGGCCGCAGGCAGTCATCACCCAATTTCTGGCAACCAATGAATTAGTGACTCAAACCCCTGACCTTAATCAATTAGGAGTAGGAAATCACGAAATCTCTTTAACAGTTAAATATTTGCCTAATCGGGTAGAAGCTGATATTATGCCGGCATCGATAGATATCACTATTGAGAGAAAAGTTGTAAGAGAGTATAATATTGGAGTTCTGTATGATGATAATATATTTGCGGAGGGAGCCAATGTGGGAGAGCCACAGCTGTCCCAAAGTACGGCGGTGGTGTCGGG
>JAUNQW010000009.1:6895-42172 GCA_030535975.1 Atopococcus tabaci
AATGGTTAAATATTTTGGAACAGATGGAGTTAGAGGACAAGCCAACTCTGAATTGACACCAGAATTAGCTTTTCGATTAGGACGTTTAGGTGGTCATGTGATTGCTTCTCTTGAAGATCAGGAAGGCCAAAAAGCACAGGTTCTAGTAGCACGTGATACTCGTCGCTCAGGTATTATGCTGGAGAATGCTTTAACATCAGGTCTTCTTTCAGTAGGTGTTGACGTCATGCTTTTAGGAGAAATTCCTACGCCGGCTTTGGCTTATTTGATTCGCACCCAACAAGCTTCGGGTGGAATCATGATTACAGCTTCTCATAACCCTCCTCAAGATAATGGAATTAAATTTCTTGGATCAGATGGTTATAAATTAGATGACAGCCAGGAAGCAGAAATAGAAGACTTATTAAATGGCAGAGATGACTTACCCCGACCAAGTTCAAAAAACTTAGGTGAAATCCATGATTATTTAGAAGGATCTTCAAAATATATTCAATTTTTAACTAACTCTATTGATGGAGATTTATCAGGAATGAATGTTGTTTTAGATGGAGCAAATGGTGCGGCTAGTGATCTACTTGCCCGTCTATTTGCTGATTTAGAAACCGATGACTTTGAAATTATAGGTGCATCGCCAGATGGCATCAATATTAACGAAGGTGTGGGGTCGACATATCCTGAAAAATTGGCAGAGAAAGTGCTGGAGTTAGAAGCTGATGCAGGACTAGCTTTTGATGGGGATGCAGATCGTGTCATTGCTGTTGATGATAAAGGGCGTATTATTGATGGAGATCACATCATGTATATTATCGCCAAATATATGCATCAACAACAAACGCTCAAGAAGGACACCGTTGTATCGACTGTTATGAGTAATCTAGGCTTTTATAAATCACTTGAAAAACTGGGCATTCAATCTGTCCAAACAAAGGTAGGAGACCGTTTTGTTGTTGAGCAGATGAGACAAAATGGTTATAACTTTGGTGGGGAACAATCCGGGCATATTATTTTTGGAGACTTGCATACAACCGGAGATGGTCTGCTTTCGGGCATTCAACTACTCTATATCATTAAGCAGTCTGGAAAAAAACTTTCTGAATTAGCAGATGAAATGGAAGTGTATCCACAGAAGCTCGTGAATGTTAAGGTTCGTGACAAATCTCTCGTTTTAGAAAATGAGAGTATTGCAGCCATTGTGAAAGAGGTTGAAGATGAACTGGGCGAGGACGGCCGCGTTTTAGTGCGTCCAAGTGGAACAGAGCCTTTATTACGTGTCATGGTCGAAGCTACAACAGATGAGTTATGTGAAGAATCCTGTCAGAAAATTGTTGATGTTGTTGAAGAGGAATTAGGTACTGATTAAGTATGTTAAAAAATCTATAAACCTCCACCTCAATAGATATTTACGAAAGTAAATTCTAGAGGTGGATTTTTTATTGAAGAAAAATAATTTGATTGATAGGCAGTGACTATCGCTTGCTATATATGATTCATATCATTAGAAGGACTAATTGGATGCAGGGGTATGATATAATTTATATTAAATACATATGTAGAGGATGAATTTTATGAGTGAATATAAATTAGGAACAAAGTGTCTCCAAGCAGGTTATCAACCTGGAAATGGTGAGCCCCGTACATTACCTATTATCCAATCAACGACCTTTAACTATGAAAGCTCACAACAAATGGCTGATTTGTTTGATTTAAAAGAGTCCGGTTATTTTTATACGCGCTTAGCTAACCCAACCAATGATCATGTGGCAGCTAAAATTACCGATTTAGAAGGTGGAGCGGCCGGGATGTTGACGTCTTCTGGTCAATCGGCAACTTTCTATTCTTTAATGAATATTGTCGGGGCAGGGGACCATGTTATTTCTTCTTCAACTATTTATGGAGGGACTTATAATCTTTTTGCCCACACGATGAAAGGCATGGGAATTGACTTTACTTTTGTTGAACCTGATATTTCATCAGAAGAACTGGCCGGTTATTTCCAGGAGAACACAAAAGCTGTTTTTGGTGAAACCGTAGCCAATCCTTCATTAGATATTTTGGATATTGAAAAATTTGCGGCTGCTGCGCATGAAAATGGTGTTCCGCTGATTGTTGATAATACCTTCCCGACACCCATCTTATGCCGCCCGATCGAATGGGGAGCCGATATTGTTATTCACTCAACCACTAAATATATGAATGGAACTGCCAATGCTGTCGGGGGAGTCGTTGTAGATTCTGGTAATTTTGACTGGGATGGCTCTGCTGATAAATTCCCTGGTTTAACCCAGCCTGATGAAACTTATCATGGATTAACTTTCACCGAAAGTTTTGGAGAAGCGGCTTATATTACTAAAATGGTAACCACTCTCATGCGTGATTTAGGGTCTATTCCATCACCTCAAAACTCTTTTTATTTAGGAATTGGTCTGGAAACTTTGCACTTGCGGATGGAGCGCCATGTAGAAAACGCTGAAAAACTAGCTGAATATTTAAATAATCATGACAAAATAACTTGGATTAATTTCCCCGGCCTCAAAGACAATGACCAATATGAACTAGCTCAAAAATATTGTCCAAAAGGTACTTCAGGGGTCATTTCTTTAGGTGTCAAAGGTGGACGTGAAGCAGCAACAACTTTTATGGATAACTTAGAACTGGCTTCAATAGTCACTCACGTAGCTGACAGTCGAACCTGTGTACTACATCCAGCTTCAACTACTCACCGTCAGATGAATGATCAAGAATTAGAAGATGCAGGAATCTCTGCAGATTTAGTGCGTATATCTGTCGGGATTGAAGATATTGAAGATATTATTGCAGATGTAGAGCAGGCTTTGGCTGAAGTATCGAAATAATAATAGAGATAAAAAAAACGAACCCTGGAGTTCGTTTTTTTATTGGAAATGATTATTCAGATAGGTTTACCTTCTTCTTCCTCCGCCAAATAATAAGACAAGCCGGAGAACCGTCAGGAAGGAAGCGATAGCTCCCGCCACATAGGTCATGGCAGCTGCCCGTAAAACCTTGCGCGCCTGGTCAACTTCTTCACCGACTAAGATCTGTTCGCTTTCAATAATATGCATGGCTCTTTTGGAAGCATTAAATTCTACCGGTAAAGTAATAAGCTGGAAGATAAAGGTAGCAGCAAATAAAAGGATACCGATATTAATCAGTGTTTGGTTGAAAGAAAATAACATTCCAATTAACAATATAGGAACAGAAGCTGATTGCGCGATGTTAACAATAGGGACGATGGCTCCTCTTAAACGCATAGGTACATAGTTTTCAGCGTCTTGGATAGCATGGCCTGCTTCATGAGCTGCAACACCAATAGCTGCTACCGAGTGAGAGTCACGAGTCGCATCGGAGAGCCGTAAAATTTTTTCCTGAGGTGAATAATGATCCGTTAAGTTACCTTGAATAGCCTCAATTGAAACATGCTTCAATCCAGCTCCATCTAGAATCCAGCGAGCGGTCTCTCGACCGGAGATTTGGCGCGAAGTTTCAACCTGGTTATATTTATTATAAGTACTTTGTACATAACTGCTTGCAAACATAGAGATGACAAGTCCGATTAAGACTAGGATGAAAGTAGGGTCAAAATAAAACACATTCTTCACTCCTTTATGACTAGGGATTATCATTTAGTGTATATTATATTTTACCTTATCTCCAGTATAATAGATAATTTTTAAGTTTATATTAAAGGCTGGTCTTGCCCTGCATCTCGATTTTAGATGGCTTTGATGGTAGAATAGAAGAGAATGAAAAACGGGGTGTAATAATGAAAATATTAGCAATAGACACATCCACTCAGGTATTAAGTGTAGCTATACTGGAAGATGATCAATTGATAATTGAAACCACCAAAAATACTAAAGAAACGCATGGGGAAAGACTCATGCCCACTATTGAATGGGCTTTTGAAAACAGCCTTTTTGGTATTCAAGAGATTGATCGTATTGTAATAGCTCATGGGCCCGGATCCTACACAGGTCTGCGCATAGGAGTGACAACGGCTAAAACTTTAGCTTGGACATTAGATAAAGAGCTGGTCGGCCTTTCGAGTCTACAAGTTATTGCAGGTCAAGCAGGTCCGACGACATCGATTATTGTCCCACTTTTTGATGCTCGAAGACAAAACATCTATGCAGGACTCTACCGCTGTCAAAAAGGTCAGCTACAAGCAGTGGAAGCGGACCAGCACAGTTCCGCTCAAGAATTTGCTCATTATCTAAAGAAAACTTATCCAGAAGAATCTTTTGTGCTTATCGGAGATGATGCCGCTTCTTTTTTAGATATCTTTGTATCAGAATTAGGTGATCGGGTCAGTCTGTCTTGTCAGAAAAACCAATTAGCCAGTGCTTATTTACTGGGAAAAATGGCCTCTGACAAAGAAGCAGAGCCGGTCCATACTTTCGTCCCTCATTACTTAAAACTGACAGAGGCAGAAGAGAATTGGCTGGAAGCACATCCAGAACAAGGAGAGGAAGAATATGTACAAAAAACTTCAAGATTGGATGGATGATTTAGATCAAAAGAAGATGGAGATGGAGCGTCTTTCAGACAGAGTCCGTTTACCAGTCTATCATTATGATTCTAAAGACGGCTATCACTTTTCTTTTAAGATTGGTGATACAGAATCGGTTGATGATATTATGGAGTTACAAAAATTAAGTTATGATGAAGATATTCCCTGGCAGTCTAAGTCGGTCTGGCATGATCTTGCTTATAATCCGAAGGCTTTTTATATTTTAGTTTATGCAGAAGATGGCACACCGGCAGCGTTTATAGGCTCCTGGCTCGTTGAAGACGATGCCCATATTACAAATTTATGTGTGAATCCTACCTATCAACGACAGGGTTTAGCCCGTTATTTAATGGATTTATTAAAAGAGATTGCTGTAGAAATGGATATGCATTTTCTGAGTCTGGAAGTTCGTGTTTCTAATAATATTGCTCAACAGCTTTATATCAGATATGGATTTAAACCGACAAGACTGATCAAGGACTACTATAAAAACAATCAAGAAGATGCAATAAAAATGGTCAAAAGAATTCGTCCGAAGTTTGATGGAAATTAAAAAACTGGCATCTGGCGAGGGAGCATTACTTCATGACTTGTCCAGAGCTGCTTTTGGCAGTCGCTCACCCTGGTCTGAAGAAGAATTAAATACTATGTTAAATCAAGAACATATGAAGTTTTATATGGCTTCAGAAGAGGGAATCAGTCTTGGCTTTATCGGTTGTTCCCATATACTGGATGAAGTTGAAATCTACATGGTAGGTATTAAAAAAAACTATCGAAGCCAAGGTTACGGCAGCCGACTCATTAATTTATTTTTGACCCATATGTGGAAGAAAAATATGAATAGAATCTATTTAGAGGTCCGCTCGCTTAACCAGCCGGCCCTCGCCCTTTATAAAAAAGCAGGATTTTTACCCATAGGATATAGAAAGAATTACTATAAAGAGCCACTAGATGATGCAGTCATCATGGCGATAAATAGAAAGGAGCTCTTATGACAACAAGAATTTTAGCTATTGAAAGCTCTTGTGATGAAACCAGTGCAGCTGTGATAGAAGATGGTAAGACTATATTATCCAATGTAGTGGCATCTCAAATAAAAAGCCATCAACGCTTTGGCGGGGTTGTTCCAGAATTAGCCAGCCGTCATCATGTTGAACAAATTACATACATTATTGAAGAGGCTATGGCCCAGGCTGCCGTCTCATATAAGGACGTGGATGCCGTAGCGGTGACTCAGGGTCCGGGGCTGGTCGGAGCTCTTTTGATAGGTGTGAGTGCAGCTAAAGCTATCGCTTATGCTCATCAGCTTCCACTAATAAAAGTTAACCACATTGCAGGACACATTTATGCTGGTGAGCTTACCGGAGATATGAAGTTTCCTTTGATTGCTCTAGTAGTTTCCGGCGGTCACACTGAATTAATTTATATGGAAAAGTCTAACTCTTATGAATTGATTGGTGAAACTCGCGATGATGCTGCCGGTGAATCTTATGACAAAATAGGTCGTGTCATAGGAGTCCCTTATCCTGGAGGGAAGCGCATTGATGAGATGGCCCAGCTGGGGTCTGATGTGTATGATTTTCCTAGAGCCATGATAAAAGAAGACAACTATGACTTTTCTTTTTCTGGTCTAAAAAGTGCATTTATAAATAAAGTGCATAATGCTGAACAAAAAGGTGAAAAGTTAGATGATATTGACTTGGCTGCCAGTTTTCAAGCAGCAGCTGTAGATGTTTTAGTAGATAAAACACTGCGTGCTGTTGAAGAATACAAGGTAGATCAATTAATCGTCGCTGGGGGTGTAGCCGCAAATAGTGGTTTACGCAAGAGATTGGAGAGTATTATTTCTGAACGCTATCCGAATCTGGATTTAATCATTCCGCCCCTGTCTTTATGTGGTGACAATGCAGCGATGATTGGAGCTGCAGCCCAGATTTTATATGACCAGGGAGAATTTTCAGATTATTCTTTCAATGCTCGCCCAGGTTTGGAATTATATGAATAGGAGCTCAAATGACTACTAGCCGACCATTAATTACACAAAAATATAAAAAGCCGGGGACTTCTTCTGCGGTTTTTTTTAATGAGAACAAAATAGGAGAAAAATATAAGAATCAGCCTCTATTATCTTTATTGATAGAGGCGGGAAGTAACCAAGTGTCTATGGAGTTGGTAGATTTAGAAAGTTACGATACATTAGCAGCCTCCAGTTTCGAAAATCCGATGAATGAGACCGCTTGGGATATGCTGAGCCGGGTAGAAGCTGTTAAGTCTTCTAAAATTAGTTCTTCCATACTTTCCCGTATTTTCTTTCAGAAAATAAAAGAAGAAGCTTGCCGGCTGACCGAAGATATGCAGTCGGTTTTTCTCATCGCTTTAGCTTGCAACAGTCCCATGGCACATCTCTTGATGCAGGAGTCTGTCCTCGATTTAGGAAAGACTCCTGAAAAATTTTCTCCCACTCCTTCTTTTCAAAAGACCTTCTCTGAGCTGGGATTTGAGGAGTGGGGTGAGGGTCTGATAGTGACTGTTCCCAACGTGAGTACCTTTATTGGCGGGGACAATCTAGCGGCTTTAAATGCCCTCGGACTCACTGAGTTAGAATTAGTCATTGATTTAGGAGCAAGCTGTGAATTTTTTTTGAAAAAGGGGACTGCTATTCATGCAACTTCTTGTGAGTCGCGCCCTATTTTTGAAGGCTATTTTTTAGATTTGTTAGAGCCTTTAAAACCTGGTTCTATTGTGGATTTCGAAATAAAAAATGGTCTCTACATTTGGGAAACATTTGCCAATAAACCAATAACTGGCTTTTCAATTTACGGACTGCTCCAGCTTCTTTCACACTTTTTACAAAAAGGCTATATCAATCCCCAGGGAAAATTCTCAGGAGATATACCCTTCAAAAAGGTTGACAATCAGCTTCTGCTAAATGAAGAAGCGCGTTTATATTTAAGTGAAAAAGATATCCAGATTTTACGTTTTATAAGGGGCTCTATTCGATCTGCTATTATTATTTTAATGGAAAGAAGCCAGGTTGATTTGAAAGATGTCACAAGAGTGACAATTACAGGCCAGGATCAAAACTATTTATTTGGTGATAGTCTGGTAGAAATCGGCTTCCTCCCGAAAGAACTTTTAACTAAAATGAACTTTGCTGGCCAAACAGTTATTGAAGGGATGAAAAGCAGGTTAAAGGGGCAGGAATTGCCTACGGACTCTTTCGATTATGTTGAATTAAGTCTGATAAGGGGCTATTATCAATGTTTAGCGCAGGCCATGCAACTTGAGACATGATAAAAGAGCATATCGCTGTGATATGCTCTTTTATGATAATAACTCATCTAGATTCATAACTAAGTTTTCCCATTCTTCCGTCCAGCTCTCAATCATTTGAGTATTTTCACTAAGTTGCTCGTCTAAGGCAAATACTTTTTCTGAGTCAGTATAAACTTCGGGCTTCAACATGTTGGTATGGATGTCTTCGTTTATCTCTTCTAATTTTAAAATTTTGACTTCCAAAGCCTCGATTTCTCTTTCCAAACGTCGTTTTTCACGCTGATAATCTTTCAATTCCTGACGATTCAGACTTGCTTCTGAAAGCTCAGCTTCTCTAACAGACAGCTCCTTATTTTCTAACTCTTTGAGCTGATTAATTTCTTCCAGTTCCTGCTTCTTTTCTATGTAGTAGTCATAGTTGCCTAAGAAAAGTCTGGACTGATCTGCTTCTATTTCAACAATTTTTGTTGCTAAACGATTGATGAAATAGCGGTCATGTGAGACAAAGAGAATGGTTCCTTCAAAGTGGAGGAGAGCATTTTCGAGAGCTTCTTTACTATCGATATCCAGATGGTTAGTGGGTTCATCGAGAATCAAAAAATTATCCTGATTAAGAGCGAGCTTGGCTAAGGCGACACGGGCTTTTTCACCTCCGCTTAAACTGTGGATAGTTTTAAGTACGTCATCACCGGAAAAGAGAAAGGAACCGAGCAGCTTACGAATAGTCCCTTCATTCATTGTAGGGTGGTCGTCCCACAATTCATTGAGGATTGTTTTGTTTTGAGTAAGATTCTCCTGCTCCTGGTCATAATAGCCAATATCTACTTTAGTTCCTTTAATAACTTCACCTGATAAAGCATCCAGTTTTTTTACAATTGTTTTGAGTAAGGTTGATTTACCTATACCATTAGGCCCGACAACAGCAATGATTTCATTGTGACGGACTTCAAAATTGATATTCTGTGCGGTGGGAATATTATCATACCCTACCGTTAAATCATTAATTTGAAGCACCAAATCCCCACTTTTTTGTTCAGGTTTAAAAATGATGTTGGCACTTTTAGAATAAGTTTGTGGTTGTTCCAGGCGCTCTATTTTTTCCAGCTGTTTTTGTCGGCTTTGAGCGCGCTTGGAAGTAGTAGCTCGACTTATATTTTTTTGAACAAATTCTTCCAATCTTTTAATTTCTTTCTGCTGTTGTTCAAAATCTTTCCATTGTTTTTCGATATGTTTCTCTTTTTCAGATAGATAGTTAGAATAATTACCCGGATAATGGTTGAGTTTTCCATAGCTTAAATCATAGACATCGTGCGTTAACTCATCTAAGAAGTAACGGTCATGAGAGACGATGAGTATTGCACTCGGATAACTTTTCAGGTAACCTTCCAGCCAAGTTAAAGTATCCATATCTAAATGATTAGTAGGCTCATCTAAGATTAAGAGGTCTGGTTTTTCGAGCAGCAATTTTGCGAGAGCCAGACGTGTTTTCTGCCCTCCGGAAAGCTCTGTAATGACTGTATCGTAGTCTTCTTCATAAAAGTGAAAACCACCTAAGACAGCTTTGATTTCATTTTTATAATTATATCCGTTCATATCTTTGAATTGAATTTGTAAAGAGTCATAATGCTTTAAGGTATCTTGATAAATTTCTTCATTGTTAAGAATATTCTCCTGAGCTAATTTCTGCTCCAACTCACGCATACCGGCTTCAATTTGGATGACTTCATCAAATACAGCTAGCATCTCTTCCCAAATGCTTTTTTGTGAAATGATACCTGTTCTTTGGGGTAAATAGCCAATTTGAATATTTTTGGCGACAGAAACTTGTCCTTCATCGGGTGCTTCCTCACCCGCTAATATTTTTAATAAAGTAGATTTTCCAGAGCCGTTTCTTCCAACTAAGGCAATCCGGCTCCTGTCTTGGATAGTTAAAGAAAGATTAGAAAATAAGCAAGTCGACCCGAAATATCGAGCCACATTTTGTGCCTGTAAAAGTATCAAAGACGACACTCCTTTCAAAATTATGCAAATACAGTGTATCATATCTGTCCACTTATAGATAAATTTCACAATCTTTATTTGTCTTTCAATAGCCAATGTGAGAAGATACTTAAAAACGAACAGTCGATTTTTAATAGATTGTGAAAAAATATTTATTATGAGGAGAGGGATATGTCGCAAAATGATATACCAAAAGCAACCGCCAGAAGATTGCCCCTTTATCAAAGAGCTTTTAATTCGTTAGCAGAAGTTGAAAAAGAAAAAGTATCTTCTGCCGAACTTAGTGAAATTTTACAAATAGATTCTACAACGATTCGTCGCGATTTTTCTTATTTCGGTGCCTTGGGGCGCAGAGGGTACGGCTATGATGTCTCTGACATGCAAAAGTTTTTTGATCAACTAATGAATTCTGAAGAAGTTGTCCATGTAGCTATTGTAGGGGTTGGAAACTTAGGTGAAGCTTTGTTGAGAGAGAATTCACATAGTCAGGATAATATAAGAATGACAGCTGGCTTTGATATTAAAGATCACTTGATTAATACGATTAGAGAAGGAATTCCTATTTACAGCATGGAGGATTTGGAAACACAACTGCCTAAGCTTGGGATTAAAACAGCAGTATTGACTGTTCCAAACGAACATGCTCAACAAATTGCGGATCGGCTGGTAGATGGAGGCTGTCGAGGTATTTTAAATTTCACCAGCATTCCATTAAGTGTCCCGAGTCATGTCCTGGTTCACAGTGTTAATCTCGGTAATGAATTGAAAATATTAAATTATTTTATGGATAATTATCAATAAAAACATGAAATAAAATAGAGTATCTTAAGCAAAAATGCTTAGATACTCTATTTCTTTTCATTGTTTCTCATTTTAATATAAATACCGAATAATTTTACTGCTCTTACAAAATCTATGGTAGCGATACCGGCATTCAAGACAGCAATGAAAGTCCAACCGTTATTATTAACTGCAAAGACAGTTAAAATAAAAAATAAGATGAAAAAGACGAAATAGAAAATAGTACGTGTTAAGACAAATTGTTTCAAAGCTTTTAACTCCCTTATAGCGATATGAAGACAGTCGTAAAAGTTCCCAGAACAGCAAGTGAATTTAATAAGATGTGAGCAATGACAGGCGTCCATATGGAGTGAGTTTTTTCATAGAGATAAGTGAAGATAAAGGATGTGACAGAATATAATAAAATATGACCATCAAGATGCATGAAAGAAAAAATAAGGGCAGCAATGACAGCAGCACCTATTTTACCAGTAATTGGCACGAGACTGCCATATATAGCTTTACGAAAAACGAACTCTTCCATAATAGGACCCAAAAAAGCAATGATTAAAATAAAATAAGGATAATGACGAGCTATTGTTAATAATTGATTAGTATTTTCACTGGTTAAGGGTTGGTTAAGAAAATTAACTTCAACGAAGCTTGCCAAAGTTTGTCCGATAAGTAAAAGAAATAACCCCAGCACTCCCCAGATGATAATTTTAGAAAATGCCTGCCCTTTTCGATCAACGACTGTTTTAAATTGAGCTTTATAGTTCACAGTCAAGATTGCTGCAGTTCCTATAAAAAAAGAAATTATTGTAGTGATGATGGTAACTGGAAGTATCTGTTCAACTTGGCTTGGTTCGAAAAATAAAAAAACAACTACAGCAGGAGCCAGTTGGACAGTTATATATATGATGATAAAAAGAATAGCGGTTTTCATATGAGATCTTGTCGGTGGTGTGTTTAATTTATTCATGACGAGCTTCTTCAACAAAAGTTACTTCATTCGATTTAAGTGAAGCGATTCGACTGATTGAATACACATCAACATCCATTTTTTCTAATTCTTCTCGACCTCCTTGAAAGGATTTTTCGACGCATATACCAACTCCAGCTACTTTTGCTCCGGCTTGTTTAACGAGATCAATCAGACCCATGGCGGCTTGGCCACTTGCTAAGAAATCATCAACGATCAAGACCACATCATTCTGGCTTAAGTACTCTTTAGAAACAATGACAGAATTCGTGATGTTTTTAGTATAAGAATGGATGTCGGTCTTATACTGTTCTTCTAACAAGGTGGAAGGTGTTGCTTTTTTGGCAAAAAGCATAGGCACTTCAAATTGCTGAGCTGTCATAAGAGCAGGAGCAATACCAGAGGCTTCAATAGTGAGTATTTTTGTAACTCCAGTTTCTTTATAGTGGTCATAAAGCTTTTCAGCAATTTGACTTATGACAAGGGGGTCTATTTGATGGTTTAAGAAAGAATCAATCTTTAAAATGCTTTCATTAACGACAATGCCATCTCTTTTTATTCGATCATTCAGTGTAGTCATTTTTTTCTCCTTCATATTATATTTGAGTAAAAATATATAATATGTATTTTACCTCAAAAGACCGGATACTTAAAATTATTTTTCTGTTTTATATTCCACAATAAGAAATAACTTAAGATTTCTTAAAATATTGCTTTTTTCTTGCAATATGAAGGTTAATGTATTACTATAAAAATATGAATTAGCACTCGTTGACAGCGTCTGCTAAAAAGAAACAAACTAATTTTGTGGAGGTAATAATATGTTGAAACCATTAGGTAATCGCGTCATTCTCGAAATAACCGAAGAAGAAGAAACTAAAACAGACAGTGGCTTAGTCTTAACAGGAGCGGCCAAAGAAAAACCTCAAACAGGTACTGTACTCGCTGTAGGTCCTGGAAAATTATCAGATAATGGGGTGGTAACAGCCTTAACAGTTGAAAAAGGCGATGTTGTACTATTTGAGAAATATGCCGGAACAGAAGTTTCCTATGGAGATAAAAATTATTTAGCAATCAGTGAAAATGATATTATCGCTGTTGTAGAATAATCCCAATTATTTTCAACTATTTATATAAAATTAAAACAAAGAAAAATTATGAGGTGAAAGAATTAATATGGCAAAAGATATTAAATTTTCAGAAGATGCTCGTTCAGCGATGCTTGCTGGTGTTGATAAATTAGCTGATACAGTAAAAGTAACTTTAGGTCCAAAGGGTCGAAATGTTATTCTTGACAAATCGTATGGTTCTCCACAGATTACTAATGATGGAGTTACGATTGCTAATGAAATCGAACTAGAAGACCGTTTTGAGAATATGGGAGCTAAATTAGTAGCAGAAGTAGCAACAAAAACGAATGATATTGCGGGTGATGGAACGACAACAGCTACTGTTCTAACTCAGGCAATTGTTCGTGAAGGATCTAAAAATGTTACTGCAGGAGCGAATCCGGTAGGAGTACGTCGTGGAATCGAATTAGCAACTGAAGCGGCTGTCAAAGCTTTAGCTGGTATTTCTACAGAGATTGCTTCTAAAGAAGCTATTTCTCAAATTGCTGCTATCTCTTCAGGAGACCAAAAAATTGGTGAATTATTAGCTGATGCAATGGAAAAAGTAGGAACTGACGGAGTTATCACGATTGAAGACTCTCAAGGTATCGATACAGATATGGAAGTTGTAGAAGGTATGCAGTTCGACCGCGGCTACTTGTCTCAATATATGGTAACTGATGAAGAAAATATGGAAGCTAACTTGGAGAATCCATATATTCTTATTACTGATAAAAAAATCAATAATATACAAGACATCCTGCCGGTTGTTGAGCAGGTCATGCAGCAAGGAACTCCTTTATTAATCATTGCAGATGATATCGAAGGGGATGCTCTTCCAACATTAGTGCTTAACAAGATCCGTGGAACGCTGAATGTAGTTGCTGTTAAAGCTCCAGGATTTGGAGACCGCCGCAAAGGTATGTTAGAGGATATCGCAATTTTAACAGGTGGACAAGTAATTACTGAAGATCTTGGTTTAGAGTTGGAAAGCACGACTTTAGATCAATTAGGACGTGCCGAAAGTGTTACAGTAACAAAAGACGATACGACAATTGTTTCTGGATCAGGTAATTCTGAAGATGTGAAAAACCGTGTTGACTTATTACGTCGTCAAGCTGAAGAATCAGATTCAAGCTATGATACAGAAAAATTACAGGAACGTATCGCTAAATTAGCAGGCGGAGTTGCAGTTATCCGTGTAGGTGCAGCAACTGAAACAGAACAAAAAGAACGTAAGCTACGTATTGAAGACGCATTAAATGCATCACGTGCAGCAGTAGAAGAAGGTATTGTAGCCGGTGGTGGAACAGCTTATATCAACATCATCAATACTTTAGATGCTATTGAAGCAGAAGGTGATGTTGCTACAGGAGTTTCTATTGTGCGCCGTGCTTTAGAAGAACCTGTTCGTCAAATTGCTGAAAATGCAGGAGTTGAAGGAAGCGTTATCGTTGCTCAGTTGAAGGAAGAAGAAACAGGTATTGGATACGATGCCGATACAAATGAACTTTCTGACATGATATCAGCGGGTATTATCGATCCTACTAAAGTAACACGATCAGCTTTACAGAATGCTGCATCTGTGGCAGCTTTACTATTAACATCGGAAGCTGCAGTAGCAGATATTCCAGAGCCGGAAGCTCCAGCTGCGATGGATCCAACCGGTGGTATGGGCGGTATGATGTAATTTTTAACAAATTTATTAAAGAATCCGGTTTATCCGGATTCTTTTTCTATTTTAAATGAAGAATATATGCTGAAGGAGAGAAGAAGTAAATACTTAGACAAGAGATTATTCTTATAATTATAGAAGCTTCTCTTAATCTTACGGCCGAGATACAGTATAATGAAAGATGTAAATTTTTAGAAATGAGTGATATAAGTTGAGAAAGGATTATTTAGTCAGAGGTGTAGCCTTTGATAAGCAAGTGCGGATATTTGTAGCGGATACCAGTAAAACAGTTCAAGAGGCTCAAAAAAGACATGATTCTTGGTCTACTTCTACTGCAGCTCTTGGCCGAACGATCATTGGAAGCTTATTCTTAGGCACAGCTCTCAAAGGGGATGACACGGTGACAGTCCGTATCCAGGGAGAGGGTCCAATCGGCTATTTGGTAGGAGAAGCAGATGCGAAGGGCAATGTGAGAGGCTATATTAAAAATCCTCAGGTCAGCTTAAATCCTAATGATCTCAATAAAATTGATGTAGCTGGTGGGGTGGGGGCCAGAGGCGAATTAATTGTGACTAAAGACCTCGGACTCAAAGAGCCATATGTTGGAAGAGTTAATTTGATAAGTGGAGAAATTGCCGAAGATTTTACTTACTATATGACTTCATCTGAGCAGACGCCTTCTGCTTTCGCTATGGGAGTATTAGTTAATCCAGATGAAAGTGTTGATCATGCTGGAGGCTTTATGGTCCAGCTGTTACCTGGTGCCAGCGAAGAGACGATTAGTCAATTAGAAGAAAATTTAGTGAACTTTCCTCATATTACAGAACTATTAAAAGAAGGAAAAACCCCCGAAGAAATACTGGAACTCGTCTGTCAAGGTGGAAATCCGAAAGTTCTTGGCCACATGCCGGTACAATTCCACTGTACTTGTTCAAAAGAGCGTTTTGCCCAAGCGATGGTTTCTTTAGGAAGTGAAGAAATCCAAAGCATGATAGATCAAGACGGAGGAGCAGAGGCTATTTGTCACTTTTGTAGACAAAAGTATATCTATTCAGCTGCAGATTTAGAACAATTACAAAAGGAGACTGAATAAAAATGTCAGAAAGCATAGAAGATATCATTCAAGAAATGATGGATGATCCAGATAATAAAGAATTCAAAGATTTGGGCTGGCGGCCTGTTATTCAAGTTCCTTCCACTGCCCGAATATTAATTGCCAGCCAGGCGCCGGGTAAAAAGGCTCAAGAATCTAATAAGCCTTTCTATGATCCGAGTGGTAAATTATTAAGGGAATGGATGGGAGTGAGTGAAGAAGTTTTTTATGAGTCAGGCTTATTTGGAATTGTTCCTATGGATTATTTCTTCCCGGGTAAAGCGAACCACGGAGATAACCCGCCGCGAAAAAGCTTTGCAGATAAGTGGAATGATCGAATTTTAGCCACCATGCCGGATCTTGAGCTTATCATTATAGTGGGAAATTATGCCATGAAGTATTATTTAGGAAAGGAAATGGAACGGAACTTGACGGAGACGGTCCGTAATTATAAACAGTATTTACCTGCTTATTTTCCTCTGGTCCATCCCTCACCTTTAAATATTGGCTGGCGCAGAAGAAATCCCTGGTTTGAAGAAGATGTGGTTCCTGATTTGAAGTCAAGGGTGCAGAAAATATTAAAAAATAATTAACTATCAAGAACCAAAAGAGCGTGTGAAAACGGTATAGGTAGTTGGTGAAAAAAATGATAGAATATGAGCATAAATGTATATTAATTTATTGAGAACATAAGGGGAGGCTTTCGATGGTAAAACGAGCATTAATCTCGGTATATGATAAAACACAAATCATTGATTTTTCCAAACGATTGATTGGATTAGGTTGGGAAATCATTTCAACCGGCGGGACAGAGCGTCTATTAAAAGAATCCAATCTTGATGTGATTTCTATAGATGAGGTGACAGAATTTCCTGAAATTTTAGGAGGGCGGGTAAAGACACTTCATCCTAAAATTCATGGAGGGATATTGAATCGCCGAGATAATGAAAATGACCAGGAAGAAATTGCCGGGTTAAATATTGAGTCGATTGATATGGTTGTTAATAATTTATATCCTTTTGAAAAAACAGTGTTAAATCCAGAAGCCAGCCGCCAGGAAATTATTGAAAATATAGATATCGGCGGTCCGAGTATGATTCGTGCAGCAGCAAAAAATTACAAGGATGTCATTATTATTACAGATATTGCCGATTATGATCGTGTATTAAATAGTTTAGAGGATAATAGTTTAGATGAGAATAAAAGAAAGAAATTAGCTGCAAAAGCTTTTGGCTTAACTGCTTTTTACGACTCCATGATTTCAGAATATTTCAACAAAGAACTGCAAGTGGAATATCCAGAGTACCTGATCAAGGGCTATCGCTATGAAGAGGAACTTCGTTATGGTGAGAACCCTCACCAAAAGGCTGTCTTCTATAGTCATCCATTGGAAAATCAATATCAAATGCAACAATTACATGGTAAACCCTTATCCTATAATAACTATAACGATATTAAAGCCGCTGTTGATTTAGTAAGAGAATTTGATAAGCCAGCTGCAGTTGCAGTTAAACATGCAAATCCGTGCGGTGCAGCAGTTGGAAATAATATTTTTGAAGCTTATTCCAAAGCATACGAAACTGATGAGATATCTATTTTTGGTGGAATTGTTGCACTTAACCGAGAAGTAGATGAGAAAACCGCTCAAAAGATGAATGAGATTTTCTTAGAAATTATTGTTGCACCTGGTTTTTCTGAACAAGCGTCGGCGCTTTTAACTCAAAAGAAAAACTTACGTCTTATTGAGATGCCTCAAACAGCCGAGAAAATAAAAGACGGAAACAGTCTTCGTCAATCTTTAGATGGAATGTTGATTCAAGAGAAGGACAATCAAACTTATAATGAAAATCAGCTGGAATTAAAAACCAAGCGTCGAATCACAGACCAAGAAAGAAAAGATTTAGACTTTGCCTGGTCAGTGGCTAAGCATATTAACTCTAATGGGATAGTGGTAGCTAAAGATGGAGCAACCCTGGGCTTAGGTCATGGAGAAGTCCGCCGGGTCTGGGCTTTAGAACAAGCCTTGGAGCGTGCTGAAAAAGATCTTCAAGGAGCGGTTATTGCTTCTGACGGTTTCTTCTTTGAGGATACGATTGCAACCATGCATGAATATGGTCTGCAAGCTATTATTCAGCCGGGAGGGTCTGTTCAAGATCAAAAGGTTATTGATTCAGCAGACAAGAAAGATATTTCTGTTTTGTTCACGGGTATGCGTCACTTCAAACATTAACAGGAGGGGTGTAGTATGGAAATAGCAGTAGTTGGTTTAGGGGTGATTGGCGGATCTTTTGTTAAAGCCTTACATGAGATTAAGCAGCCGGAGGATTCTATTTATGGAATCGATATCGATCAAACGACTCTAGATTTTGCACGTGAGGGTGGCTATATCGTTTATGGTGAGCAGAAAAACGAAACTATTTTACAAGAAGCAGATTTAGTCATTATGGGGCTTTATCCTGAGGCAATGAAAGTTTTTTTAAAAGAGCATATGAATGAATTTAAAAAGGATGCCATTATTCTAGATACTTCCGGGGTCAAACAGATCTTATTAAAAGATATTGAGACTTATTTCCCCCCGCAGGCAGATTTAATTTTAGGACATCCGATGGCAGGTCGTGAAAGTCGTGGCTTTGCCTACGCTGAAGGGACCATCTATAAGAATGCCAACTTTCTGCTTACTCCTATTGAAAGCAATAAAGAAGAAAATATAGAATATATTGTAGATTTACTTTATGAAATTGGTTTCGGTAGGGTCACCATTACAACGCCTGAAATTCATGATGAAATGATTGCTTTTACTAGTCAGCTGACCCATGCCATCGCAGTTGCCCTCATGAATAGTGACCAGTATGAAGATGAGACGATACGATTTGTAGGAGACTCTTATAGAGATCTGACACGGATTGCTAACATCAACGAGAATCTATGGGCGGAATTATTTATGGAAAATAGAAGCTATCTCTTAAAAGTTATTGAGCAATTCAAAGAAGAGTTTACTAAATTAGAAGCAGCCGTCGAAAAAGAGGATGTAGCTACTTTAATCGAACTTTTTCAAAAATCTTCTAAACGTCGTCAAGCTCTGGAAACTTCTGATTATAAATTAAATAAAGAGCGTGAAAAAATTCAGATAGAAAAATCAAGAAATGATTTTGTCTAACTCATTGATTTTTCAACTTTAATCAAATAATGTGTCAAACCATTAGATGGGTATCAGCTTATCTATTGGTTTTCTTTGTGTCAGAAGGCTGAGCTCAGGGGGTAGAGATAATGAGAGGCACCATTCAGGCTATACTGTCCCGGTAGTTCAATATAATCAAAAAGAAAGTAGGGAAGATATGACAAGTGTTTTTCAAGATAAATTAATGATTGGTTTGGCGATGGCTTTATATATGAGTGTCATCATAGGTATAGGACTGTATTATGCTAAGCGCTCACATTCGAGTACAGATGAATATTTTTTAGGAGGTCGATCTTTAGGACCTTATGTTACTGCCTTAAGTGCGGGAGCATCGGATATGAGTGGCTGGCTTTTAATGGGTCTGCCGGGCTTAGCTTACTGGATAGGAATTGGCGATGCATTTTGGACAGCTGTCGGTTTAGCGGTTGGGACCTATCTGAATTGGCTGATTATCGCTAGACGTTTACGTGTCTACTCGCATATTGCTGATAACGCAGTCACTATTCCAGATTTTTTTTCTAACCGTTTTATGGAGAAAGAAGAAGATAGGAAATCAATTCTGGCGATCGCCTCACTTTTTATTTTGATTTTCTTCATCATATATGCGGCTTCATGTTTTGTTACTGTTGGAAAGTTATTTAGTGCACTTTTTGGTCTGAACTATGTGTGGATGATGATTGCAGGAGCTCTTTTTGTTTTTATCTATACTTACTTAGGAGGATTCCTGGCAGAGTCTACATCAGATTTTTTACAAGGTATCGTAATGATTTTAGCCTTAGTGACAGTGTTGATTACCGGAACGGTAGCTGCAGGGGGAGTAGGGGCTGTCATCGAAAATGCCCAGAATATACCAGGATTTCTTGATTTTTTTGGCAAGGCAACACCTCAACTGGATGCCTCCGGCCAGCAAATCATGGAAAATGGTCTTCCCGGTTTTGGGAGCCGGGAAGATTTGGGATGGGTGACTATCATTTCAAATTTAGCTTGGGGATTAGGTTACTTTGGTGTTCCTCAGGTTCTCTTACGCTTCATGGCTATTCGAGATGCTGACGAAATTAAAGTGGCTCGACGCGTGGGCACAGTATGGGCTGTCGTTTCACTTTTTGCTGCGATTGTCATCGGAATGATTGGCCGAGTCTTACTGCCCAATCAATTTACAAGTCTGACAGCAGCAGAAAATATATTTGCTCTCCTGGCTCAAAGTCTAATGCCGGCTTTTGTTGCTGGGATTGTAATGGCTGGAATTTTAGCAGCAACAATCAGTTCAGCTGATTCCTACCTCTTGATAGCTGCATCTGCAGTATCTAAAAATATTTATAAGGGGATTTTCCGTAAAAAAGCAACGGACCGACAAGTGATGGCTGTTACTAGAATAACTTTAATTGTTACAACAATTTTAGGTATCCTTTTTGCTTTAGATGAAAATTCGGTTATTTTCAATATCGTTTCCTTTGCTTGGGCTGGTTTCGGGGCTACTTTTGGGCCGGCACTTTTATTCTCACTTTTTTCTAAGCGTGTCACACGTCAGGGGATCCTTGCAGGTATGGTGACGGGAGGTCTAACAGTATTAATATGGAACCTTATGTTATCCCAATTTGGAGGAATTTTCTCCATTTACGAATTATTACCGGCCTTTATTTTATCCTGCTTAGCAATTATTCTAATATCTTCTAAAACTCAAACAAGTCAGGCTGTCAGGGAGCAGCATATTCGCTATATAACAGAATTAGAAAAAGAAAACTAAAACAATATTGTTCTGAAATGAAAGCTCAGCAAAAAAGAATCCCCAGATGGTGGGCTGGAGGAAGCTGTCTCCTACTATATAAGCTAATCTGTCCAAGTTTCCCCTAAGCACGGGATTTTCAGCTGAAATATTGGTAAGATAAGAGAAAGTCGTTTTATAGTTTTCGAAGGAGGATATAATGACAAAAACTCAAGAAGAATATTTACAAGCACTGTCAGATGCTGTTGTTTTTATGGAAGACGAAGAAATTATTGACTTAGTTATTGAATATCATGAAGCAGGCTTTGATACACAAGAAGGTATTGATGGTTTAATTCACGGGATGATGCGGGTCAGTGATTTATATGATGAAGAAGAATACTATATCCCAGAGCTTATTTTGTGTGCTGATGTGATGCAGATGGGTATTGATCAGTTTCAAACTTATATACCGCCTCGCACACAGGACAGCTATCTGGGGACAGTTGTTATCGGTGTCCCGGAGGGTGATACCCATGATATTGGAAAAGGCTTAGTAAAAATTATGCTGGAATCTGGTAACTTCAGAGTGGTGGATATCGGCCGTGATGTGCCGCTTGAAAAATTCATTGAAGCTGCAGAAGAGCATGACGCAGAAGTTATAGGTTTATCGACCCTCATGTCGACGACTATGCCAGAAACCCGCCGCTTCATTGAAATTCTACAAGAAAGAAACTTGCGTGACAAATATAAAGTTATCGTTGGGGGAGCACCTGTAAGCCAAGAATTTGCGGATCAAATTGGTGCCGATGGTTATACGGAGTCAGCTACAGAAGTGGTTGGCTTGCTGCAAGACCTCTTAAACTTGGAAACTGCATAAGGACTGATTAAATGAATAGTAAATTTAAAAGGATCAATCAATCGAGTCAGGCTATCGTTGATTGGTCCTTTACACATAAACAAGAAAAAGAGAGAGAGTATATCAGCCTGCCTGTTTTAGACACGCCTTTTCTTAAGGCCCTTGGGGTTCCGCTTTCCATGACTGAACATCAGGGGGTTAAAATTCATGCTCCCTTATTTGCCAATCTGAGTCAACTGGAAGCTGATCCTACTCTTAGCTTCTCAGAAAAAGCTTTTAATCCACTTTTTGAAGCCATCAATATAATAAAAACAAAGGATTCGAGCCAAAAAATCATCTATAAAATGCCTAATTTATTGAATATACTTGAAGCTGTCCTTCCTTTTGCTCAAGTGATTCGTTTAACAAGAAAGAATCCAGAACTTTACCAAGATGTGATGAATCAATTAATTAATTTTATGCATAAAATTATAATAAAGTTGGATGAGGGACAAACAGATATTATTTATTTTTTTGACAGCTTTGGCAGTTATCAGCTCTTAGGACCCACTTTTTATAAAAAGTCTTACGGAGATTTTATTCTAGCCTTATTTTCGATTGAAAAGCAATTAAATCATGCAGTTCTCAGTATGACTAAAACAATTTCTATGCCTATGCAGCAAAGCTACGGCTTGACAGAAGATAAAAACAGTCGGATTTACCTAGCTAATCAAGACTCCAGAGGGACGATTGAATTAACAAAAGCTGTTTCATTTAATAAAAAAGGAGCGACACATGTTAGCACTTAAAAAACATCCAAAAGATCAGATGACACCTAAGGAGCGGTCAGAAGCTATAAAAAATAATCAGCCTTTTGATCGTTTGCCCGTCAGCTTATTTGCGACTGAAATTAAAGCACGTATGATAGACTGCAAGATGAGAGATCTCTATAAAAATGTGGATAGGATTGTTGAAGCGGAGGTCTATGTCTTTAATACTTACGGTTCAGACGGCTTATCAAGTGGGCCAAATTCATACGGAATAGCAGAAGCCTTGGGAGCAAATGTGACTTATCCAAAAGATAATATTCCACGTATTGAGGAAGCTGTCATCGAAGATTACAGCCAATTAACAGAAATGAATTTAATTGATGTCATAAATGAGGCGCCTATTCAAATTTATCTTGAAGCAACCGAAAGATTGTCCGCCTTGGCTGAAGGAATCACTGGAGTTGGTGTCAGCATAGGAGGCCCTTTAACCATTGCCGCTTATTTAAGGGATACGACACAGCTTATGAAGGACTTTATTAAGAAGCCTGATCAAGCTGAAGAATTATTAGATCGTGTGGTTCAGGCTCAAAAAAAATGTGTAGATGCTTTTCTAGAATACGATGTTTCTTTTTCCTTAGGAGATCCGATTGCCAGCCCGGCCATCATCTCACCCCGTCAATTTGAAAAGTTTGCCAAGCCTTATCTTGCTGAACTAGCAGATTATATTTATGAAAAAACAGGCAGGGGGCCTTCCTTGCATATTTGTGGAAAGACAGAAGCAATTTGGGAAAGTATCAAAGAGTTAAATATCTCTGCTTTCAGCTTAGATAATGAAGTAGATATAGGAGAAGCCAATCGCTTCTTTGGAGATAAAATCGCTGTAACGGGTAATATCCCGCCTGTAGATGTTATTTACAATGGAAGTCAGGAAGAGATTGAAGAAAGTGTCCGCCAGTGTATTGAGAAGGCTTATGATACGCCGGCAGGCTTTGTTATTGCTCCCGGCTGTAATTTACCTATCTCGACACCTATAGAAAATGTAGGCTTCTTTATGGATGCTGCCCGGAAATATGGTCAATATGATTTTTTGGAAAAATTAGACAGTAATAGAGGGAAATAAAAATGACAGCAGACAGAAGATTTTCTAATTTAGTCAATGAAAATAAAGAATTTGAAATATTATCTGATGGAAGTATGGCAGCCTTTGACATCAACCCTGTCCTTCATCACCGCCCAGGGACCAACCCCTTTGATCCTATGGATATCGGAGGGGTTTATTTAGGTGATCAGTTTTTAGAAATCCAGACAAAAAATCAAAAACTACTAAGCCTGGTCATTGATATCGGTTCAACTACCATTTCAGCGAGTCTGGTAGACAATAAAAAAGGGGTGGAGATTGCTCATAAATCAGGACTTAATCCCCAACGTCAATATGGAGATGATGTGATTTCTCGGGCAACTTTCATCATGGGAAATGAAGAGGGTCTGGAGATATTGCAGGGATTAGTTCTTAAACAAATTAAAAATTTAGCTCAAGAGTTGATTGAAGAAAACAATTATGAAGCTACAGATTTATACGCTGTGTTTGTAGCATCCAATGCCATCATGAATCACATTCTTGTAGGTCTTTCTCCAGCACCTCTAGCTCGATCACCCTATCAATTACAATTTGAAGGGAAAAAAACTTTAGATTTTTCTGAGATTGATATGAAAGAATTTGGCAAAGGTAAACTGGTCGTTATTCCCAATATTACTGCCTTTGTAGGAGGAGACTTAACCGCGGGTATTATTTCAACCGAAATATATAAAAGTAAAGATACAGAATTATTGATTGATATCGGAACAAATGGAGAATTAGTTTTAAGTCATGAAGGTCAAATGTATTCAACCTCTTGTGCAGCGGGACCGGCGTTAGAAGGAATGGGTATTTCTTGTGGTGTGACAGCCCAGCCTGGAGCTATTGAAGAGACGAAAGCTGAAGATGGCCAACTCATTTTACAGAATATCAACAGCCAACCCTCGATAGGAATTTGTGGAAGCGGAGTTTTGGCTGTTATTCGTGAGTTTCTCAAGATAGGTCTCATAAATTATCGGGGCAACATTCAAAAGCAAGAGAAAGTCAGTGAAAACCTCCATCACTTTTATGTAGAAGGACAAAAAGCACTCTGGGTCGATCGGGAGCAGAATATTTTTATCAGTCAAAAAGATATTCGGCAGCTGCAGATGGCTAAAGGAGCCATTTTAACTGGAATAGAATCTTTGTTGGACTTTGCTGAAGTTGACACAGATGATATTAAAAAGGTATATATCGCAGGTCAATTTGGCTCCTATTTATCCCCTGACAGTTTAACTCAAGTGGGCCTTCTGCCTTCTGCTTTTCATGATAAGATTCACTATGTAGGTAATACGAGTAAAAGTGGCTGCTTTATGATATCTTTGAATAAAGAAATTTACGAGAAAGTAGATGGACTGGTTCGCGGCATCAAGCATTTATCTTTGACGACGGTAGAAAAATTTGATTTACTTCTGGCTCAAGCAACGCTTTTCCCAAAATGATTTCTTGACAAACCTTTTTTCCACTGCTATCATCAAGAACATAACTTAAATAGAAATGAACGATGAAGAGATAAGTAATAGGAAGGGTTTATCCAGAGAGCTTGCGTTTGGTGAGAGCGAGTTAAACACCCCTGTGAAAATGGTCTCCGAGTGAATAGTAAACTAAGCAGATGCCAAGTTTATTCGGGTACTCCCGTTACAGAGGATGAGTATACTTCGATAAGAACGTACTCTCTGAGGTTGTAGTAGTGATGCTATGACGAATAAAGGTGGTACCGTGACGAAAGTCTTCACCCTTTACTTAACAGTAAGGGTGGAGACTTTTTTGTTTGAATATTATTTTACTAGGAGGAATACTAATGAGTGAAAAAAATTATCAATTTGAAACGAAAGCGGTACATTCAGGACAAACGATAGATGAAACAGGAGCAAGAGCACTGCCGTTACATCAGACGACATCATTTGTTTTCGAAGATACCCAGGATGGTGCTGAAAAATTTGCCTTAACTCGTGCTGGAAATATCTATACACGAATCACCAATCCTACGCAGGGAACATTTGAATCTCGACTTGCAGATCTGGAAGGCGGGAGTGCAGGTCTGGCTGTTGCTTCAGGAATGGCAGCCATCACCTATACGGTATTAGCCTTGGCTAAGCAAGGTGATAATATTGTTTCAACCACTAACTTATATGGAGGGACAAGCAATTTATTCACAACAACTTTACCGCAGTACGGTATCGAGACTAAGTATGTCAACACTGATCAATTAGAAGAAGTCGAGAAAGCTATTGATGAAAAAACAAAACTAATTTTCATAGAGTCCATAGGAAATCCAAAAGGAGATATTCCTGATTTTGAAGCTCTGGCTGAAATTTCACATAAAGCCGGCATTCCCTTGGTTGTAGATAATACTTTCCCAACTCCTTACTTACTACGTCCCCTTGAGCATGGCGCTGATATTGTTGTGCATTCTGCTACTAAATTTATTGGCGGTCACGGGACCTCGATCGGCGGAGTGATCGTTGAATCCGGTGAATTCGACTGGAGTCAAAATGATAAATTCCCATATCTAACCCAGCCGGATGCAAGTTATAATGATCTAAGCTTTGCTGAGACTTTTGGGCCGGCAGCCTTTACTACCTACATTCGTGCAGGACTACTACGCGATACGGGAGCAGCAATCTCACCTTTTAATGCCTGGCTTCTAGTTCAAGGATTGGAGTCTTTGCATGTACGTATGGAAAGACACGTCGAGAATGCTGAGAAAATTGCTGAATACTTGCAGAAGCACGACAAAGTGGACTGGGTCTCTTATGCCGGACTTGAATCCAGCCCTTATTATGAGCTGAAAGAAAAATATTTACCACAAGGCGCAAGTTCTATCTTTACTTTCGGTGTCAAGGGCGGTTATGAAGATGCCAAGGCTTTTATTGAGTCATTAGAATTGTTCTCCCTTCTTGCAAATGTTGGAGATGCCAAGTCTCTGGTTGTACACCCAGCAAGTATGACTCACAGTCAAGGGACAGAAGAAGAAAATGCAGCAGCTGGTGTTTATCCAGAGACTATTCGTTTATCTATCGGTCTCGAAAATGTGGATGATTTGATTGCTGATCTAGAACAAGGGTTAGCTTCTATTTAATCTTATTTTAGCTAAGGAAATTTTATAAATAATTAGGATAATTAGATGTTTTTGAATTAATTTCTCAACCTATTTAAAAAGGATGATATTCACTTTCATCTATTAAACAAAGTAAACAAAAAAACCGCAGCCAATCAAGCTTTTAATGACTTGACTGGTGCGGTTTTATTGATTATGAAGCCTTTTTGACTTATAGATTACTCACGGATTTGACCGTTTCCTTGGATAGTATATTTATATGAAGTGAGAGCATCTACACCCATCGGTCCGCGAGCATGTAGTTTTTGAGTTGAAATTCCAATTTCTCCACCAAAACCAAAGACCTCACCATCAGTAAAGCGTGTGGAGGCATTGACATAAACAGATGACGCATCAATGTCATTCATAAAGTCTTGAGCTACTTTATAGTTTGAAGTGACGATGGCTTCCGAATGGTTAGTAGTGTAAGTATTGATATGCTCAACAGCTTCTTCATAAGAAGAAACAACTTTAACAGCAAGAATCAAAGCCAGGTATTCTTCTGACCAATCTTCTTCAGTTGCTGCTTGGATATCACTATCTAAAGTCTGAGCTTTTTTATCCCCGCGGAGTTCTACTTTTAAATCTTTCAAAGGCTGTAAAATTTCTGCAAGGTGCAGACCTGCAAATTCTTCATCAATAACGAGAGTTTCAATCGTATTGCATGTAGAAGGACGCTGAGTTTTAGCATTAATCAAAATATTTTTCGCCATATCCAAATCTGCTGATTTCTCAATATACAAATGGTCATTCCCGTCACCTGTTTGAATGACAGGAACATTGGCATTTTGAACAACTGCTTGGATCAGGCCGTGACTGCCTCGTGGAATTAAACAGTCTAAATACTCATTCATACGCATTAATTCATTTGAATACTTACGGTCACTGTCAGGAATGACTTGAACAGCTTCACTTGGAATGTCGGATTTAGTCAAACCATCTTTTAACGCTTTTTCAATGGCCAAGTTGCTGTTTAAAGCTTCTTTTCCTCCACGCAAAATAGTAGCATTACCAGATTTTAGACAAAGAGCAGAAGCGTCTGCAGTTACATTTGGTCGTGATTCGTAGATGATACCGATAACACCTAACGGAACCCGGCGTTTGGAAATGCGGAGTCCATTTTCAATGACCCACTCATCATCCGTCTTTGCGACAGGGTCTGAAAAAGCTGCAATCTGTCGGATTCCATCTGCCATCCCCCCTACACGGTCTTCATTTAAGGTGAGTCGTTCAATCATATGTTCCTCTAACCCATTGTCACGGGCAATTTCTTGGTCTTTTATATTGGCTGCAATGATTTTATCTTGCTGGTCGATTAAAGCATCAGCCATGGCATGAAGTGCTTGATTCTTTTCTTTTGCGGAAGCATGAGCTAACACCTTGCTGGCTTCTTTGGCTTTTTGTCCTAAAGTTAACATCTTTTGACTAATTTCTGTCATTTATTATTCTCCTTTACTGAAAAGTGTTCCGATAGAATCACCATCAAGAATATCAAAAATACAAGATGGGTTTTCAGAACTGGCGATAATCATTTGAGCCCCGTAATCCAGCATGATTTCGGCAGCATTTAATTTAGTAGTCATCCCGCCCTTAGAAAACTCCGAGCCTTTACCTGCGGCCATGTCATGGGTATCTTGGGTAATTTCAGTCACATGATCAATGAGCCGGGCATCGGGGTTACTTGCAGGGTTATCGTCATATAAGCCGTCCACATCACTTAAAATAATGAGCAGGTCAGCATCGATTGTTTTGGCAACAACAGCAGAAAGTGTGTCATTGTCTCCAAACATCGTATAATGGTTCATCTCGTCTACGGAAACAGCGTCGTTCTCGTTAATGATAGGTAAGATTTTTAAGTCAAGTAATCGATTTAATGCGTTTTGCATATTTTCATATGAAACCGGGAAATCAATGACATCACGGGTAAATAAAATCTGGCCTACCGTTTGTCCGTAGGATGAAAAAAACTGGCTGTACAAGGTCATAAGTGTGGACTGACCAATTGAAGATAAGGCTTGCTGGTCGGGTATTTCTTTGGGGTATTCTTCTAATTTTAACAGACTTGATCCAACACCAATTGCTCCGGAAGTAACGAGTAACACTTCTTTGCCTTCCTGCATTAAAGATGAAATAACAAAAGCGATGCGATCCAGTTGTCGTAAATTGACCTGGTTGCTGTCTTTCATAATGGAGTTTGTTCCCACTTTAATGACTATGCGTTCTGCATTTTTTAATAATTCTCTAGACATAAAGTACCCCCTTGTGTATTAGAGACTTATTATAGCAAATTTTACTAATAAATGCGAAAGTATTCTCAAGGTTCAGCCGGCTTATGGGAATGATAATATGGCATAATTGAAAACTTAGTTGTATAATCATGAATAACAAGTATTCAATTATGCCAGGAGGTACGTTGATGGAAAACATAACATATTCAGATGACAGCTTAGCTCTGCATACAGATTTATATGAAATAAATATGATGGAGACATATTGGCGTCAGGGAAAAGAAAAGAAACGTGCAGTTTTTGAACTTTATTACCGCAGTGAGCCTTTCGGCATGGGTTATACCGTTTTTGCCGGACTTGAAAGGGTTATTGAATATATTAAAGGACTCACATTCACTGAATCCGATATTGCATATTTACGCAGCTTAAATTTTAAGGAAGATTTTTTAGATTATTTATCTGCCTGGAAATTTAGAGGAACGATACGTTCTTTCAAAGAAGGGGAAATTGCCTTTGCCAATGAGCCTCTGATTCAGGTAGAAGGTCCTATCATGGACTGCCAGCTGATTGAAACGGCCATTCTGAATATGGTTAATTTTCAGACTTTGATCGCAACAAAAGCCGCTCAGATTGTGACTGTAGCTGGCGGCGATCCTGTCTTGGAGTTTGGAGCAAGACGGGCTCAAGAATTGGATGCCGCTCTCTGGGGTGCCCGTTCAACCTATATTAGTGGGGTAGGTTCGACAAGTAATGTCAGAGCGGCTAAATGTTTTGGTATTCCAGCCAGTGGAACACATGCTCATGCTCTTATTCAGGCTTATCGAAATGAGTATGAAGCTTTTAAGGCTTATGCTGAAACCCATGAAGATTGTGTTTTCTTAGTCGATACCTATGATACAATCCACTCAGGTGTTCCGAATGCCATTAAGGTCGTGGAAGAAATGGGTGACAAAATCAACTTTATTGGAGTCCGTTTAGACAGCGGGGATCTTTCTTATTTATCTAAAAATGTTCGTAAACAGTTGGATGACGCGGGTTATGAAGATGCTCTCATTTTTGCTTCTAATGATTTAAATGAAGAGACTATCATGAACTTGAAAATGCAAGGCGCTAAAATCGATGTCTGGGGAGTTGGGACGAAGATGATTACAGCCTATGACCAGCCTGCCTTAGGCGGGGTCTATAAATTAGTGGCTATCGAGGGAGAAGACGGCAAGCTGTATGACACTCTTAAGCTGACTGCTAATGTTGATAAAATCACTACACCGGCTAAAAAACAAGTCTGGAGAATTATCAATAATGAAACCAAAAAATCTGAAGGAGACCAGGTTTGTGTACATGATGAGCGACCAGATTTAGAAGAAGAATTGTTCATGTTCCATCCTAAGCACACTTATATTAATAAAACTGTAAAAAACTTCACAGCACGTCCGCTTTTACATGATGTTTTTGTAGATGGGCAATACGTATACGATCAGCCTGGTCTGGAAGAGATAAGAGCTTACCGTGAAATAAGCCAGTCCGATTTATGGGAGGAACATTTACGGATCTTAAACCCTGAACCTTATCCTGTAGACCTGTCACAAAAATTGTACGACCGAAAAATTAATACGATTGAAAAATATAAAAATATTGATTATGTATCTAATGTAGATTTTTAAGATATAGAGGAGAGTTTTGCATTGAACGAGTTACAAGAAAAAATTATTAAGGAAATGGGCGTTAAGCCGACGATAAATGCCTCTGAAGAAATAGAGAAGAGCATAAAATTTATTAAGGCCTATTTTATGAAGCATCCTTTTCTTAAAACAAGTGTTCTGGGAATCAGCGGGGGCCAAGATTCAACCTTGGTGGGGAAATTAGCTCAGATGGCGATGGAAGAATTACGTCTTGAAACAGGAAATGCAGATTATCAATTCATTGCCGTAGTTTTACCTTATGGGCAGCAACAGGATGGATCTGATGTAGAGGATGCGATGTCTTGGATTCGACCGGATATCCGCATAGATGTCAATATCAAAGACTCTGTAGATACTTTAGTCGAAGGCATGGAAGAAAATGAGAAAATAAAAATTTCTGACTTTAATAAAGGAAACATCAAGGCTCGAACACGAATGATGGTGCAGTTTGCTTTGGCAGGCGATCACCAGGGAATCGTACTTGGGACGGATCATGCTGCAGAAAATATAGTGGGTTTCTTTACCAAGTTTGGAGATGGTGCAGCGGATTTAATGCCTATTTTCCGATTAAACAAGCGTCAAGGTCAGATCCTTTTAGAAGAACTGGGTGCACCCCGCCACTTAATTTATAAAATCCCCACTGCTGATTTAGAAGACGGTCAGCCGATGCAAGCTGATGAGGATGTTCTGGGTGTTTCTTATCAAGCGATTGATGATTATCTTGAAGGTAAAAAAATAGAAGATAACGATCGAATGACGATTGAAAAACTTTATAATAATTCTAAGCATAAACGCCATCTGCCCATTACCATATTTGATGATTTTTGGAAAGAATGACTTGACTAAATTTGTTTACATATCCTGACTCAAGTTGTAAGATAGTAAAGTGTCATTTCTTTGTAACTAGAGAGGAGAAAACTATGCAAGTCATAGTCGTTAAAGATAGTCATGAAGGTGGGAAAAAAGCCTTTGAAATTATTGAAAAAATGATGAAAGAGGATGAAGTGAATTGTATCGGCCTGGCGACAGGATCGACACCAATCACTCTTTATCAAGAAATGGTTAATAGCTCCTTGGACTTTTCTGATAAAGTTTCTGTTAATTTGGATGAATATTGTGGCTTAGAAGAGAATCACCCCCAAAGCTATCATTACTTTATGCAAGAGCATCTGCTCAACCATAAGCCGTTTAAAAAATCTTACGTTCCAGATGGTATGAAGGATCCAGATGAAGCTATCAAAGAGTACGATGATATCTTAGAAAACTGCCCGATTGATATCCAGATTTTAGGTATTGGAGAAAATGGGCATGTGGGATTTAATGAGCCCGGTACAAGTTTTGCTGCTAAAACTCATTTAGCGGAGTTATCAGAAAGTACTATTGAAGCTAATAGTAGATTCTTTAATGGTAATGAAGAAGTTCCTAAAACAGCTATTACTATGGGTATTAAATCCATCTGTGATGCAAAAGCAATTGTTTTACTAGCCTATGGAAAATCCAAGGCAGAAGCTATCGCAGCTACTGTAGAGGGGCCGGTGACTGAAGAAGTACCAGCATCGTCCTTGCAAAACCATCCAAACATTTTTGTTATTATTGATGAAGATGCAGCAGCGAAACTTAAATAATCTAAAAAAATGCTTTCATTATCGAAAGCATTTTTTTATTTTAAATGGATCTCTTTATTGGTTGGGCTTAGAGTCTATCCTGTCTTCTTCAGGGGAACGATATTCATCAGAAAATCCAGATGAATCATCAGCGGGTTCATTAGACGAATTGGGTAATAAAAACTCACTGTCCATAGGATCAGGAGAATCATCTGCTTGATCGATAGATTCAGGATCTGCTAATTCAGTTAATCCTAATTCCTCTATAGCATTGTCGCTGTAAAATGGGAAACCATCGATATAATTATCAAAATCTTTACTTAATTCAAATTCAAAATCTTCAGCGTTTAGGTGATTTTGTAAAGATTCACGGAGTTCTTTTAATGAAAAGAAGTCTAAATCATAAATATAAACTTCTAAAGCATAATGAGGGAAGAAAACATATTGATCTTCGCCCTCAATTGTTAATTTATCTATATCACTGGCCGCTTGTCTGTAATTAGAAAAAATAGTTTGCGCTTGATTTGATGTCACGCTGGTCTCTATGTTTTGTCCAAGAGCAGATATGATTTCTTTATAGTTATTGAAACTGTCGAATCTTAACAGACGGCTAATCAAAGATTCAATAATCTGCTGCTGGCGTTTTTGACGGCCGAAATCTCCCTCAGGATCTTCTTTTCTCATCCGGGCATAACCTAGTGCTTCACGCCCATCGAGGATGTGTCTGCCTTCAGCAATTTCCTGAATTTCCCCAGTCTTATCATCTTTAATACTAAAAGCCATATCTGATTCTATTTCGACGCCGTTGACAGCGTCAACGAGAGCTACGAGGCCTTCAAAATTCATAATAGCATAGCTGTCTATAGGAATTTTCAGCAGATCCTCTACAGAAGTAGTTAAGTAAGGGATGTAGCCATAGACATAGGTTGAATTAATCTTGTCCGGGATATAATCTGAAGTGCCGGGGAGGGTAATTAAAGTGTCTCTCGGTATGGAAACAATTTTAGCGTCTTTTGTTTGAGGATTCACAGTGACTACCATAATGGTGTCTGCTCGCCCTCGTGAATCCTCACTAATCCGTTCATCTGTTCCAATAAGTAAGATTGAAAAGGGTTCTTGGCTATTTAATTTCTGACCGAAAGCCGATACATTTTCCCTCAACAATTTATGCTCAGGTTGTATTTGCTGAAAGAAGTTAACAATTTCATATGTTGCTAGTCCATTAAAAATACCCATAATAAAGAAAAACAAAGCAAAGAATATAAACACAAATTTGCGTAAAGTTTTATTTCCAGCTGAATTCTTATTTGCTTTTTTCTTTTTTCTTGTTACCCGACTTAATGGGGCGCTCTTCTGCTTAGAGCCGCTTTTTCTCATACTCTTCACCTTGCCTCGCTTTTCATCTGTCAACTAAACTCTATCCTAGTCTGCTTTCTAATTCAATATAAAAAGTGTTGGAAAATACAAACTAGTTTTCTTGGTCAATTTCAATATAAGCCTGCTGCCCGCTTTCGATGATTCCTTGTCCAGATGTTAAGTTCATAGCAAATGAATGGAAAGATTCTATTTCGTCTATTTCTACATAACATATGAAAGTAACATTTTCTAAATATTTTATTTCCTCTAATACAAAAACAGATTGACGAATTTCATTTTCTATTCGCCCACTGGAAGCATAATCACTGGTGAGACGTATTTCTTGGAGTAAACGTCTTTCAACAACTCCAAGCTTATTGATGGTTTCATTCACTACTCCGCCATACGCACGAATTAAACCTCCGGCCCCTAATAACTTCCCCCCAAAATACCGGGTAACAACGGCAGTTATATTTTTAAGCTCTCTTCTTCTGAAAATTTCTAACATAGGGACTCCTGCTGTGCCAGTAGGTTCTCCATCATCGTGGGCACGTTGAATTTCATCATTTTGACCTATTTGATAGGCAGAACAATTATGGGTGGCATCAGCATACTTTTCTTTGACTTCATTGATAAAGGCTTTGGCATCTTCTTCTGTTTCCGTTCTTCTTATTTCACAAATAAACCGAGATTTATCTATCTCACTCTCGTAAATACCATTCTTTTTGATTGTCCGATATGATTTTAACATTTTATCACCTTCTTTTGTATTGTAGCTTATTAATTTGAGTAATTATACAGTAAAAAGGAAAATATATAGATAGAATTGCGTATATTTTATAGTAGGAGGGGTGGGATGATGAGGAAATTACTTTATGGTCGTGCAGTAACTCAGGAAGAAATCGGTAGGGATCGACTGAATCTTTTAGCCGCAGAAGATCTCGAAAGTTTCCCTGCTTTGAGGAATACCAATCATACTATTCAGTGTTTAAGGTGTGGAAATGATCGAAGGAGTGATTTTTCAAACATTCCTTGTTCCTGCGGTGAAAATTGTATCTATTGTTTATCATGTATGCAGATGGGGCAGCTGCGGCTATGTACTAAATTATGGCATCTCGAGGAAAAGAATGATTTCTCCCATATAAAAAATCCCGTCCTGACTTGGCAGGGAGCTTTATCACCACAACAGGCTGAAGCTTCTCAAGCTATTATTTATTCTATTAAAAACAATGAAAAACGATTGATTTGGGCAGTAGCTGGAGCCGGAAAAACAGAAATGCTATTTGAAGGAATTGCTTATGCTCTAAATAAAAAAAAGCGGGTCTGTTTAGCGTCCCCAAGAATAGACGTGTGCTTAGAATTAATGCCGCGACTAAAACAGGCCTTTGCCAACGTAGATTTCATCACACTTTATGGAGGGATGACAGAAGGTTACCGCTATACGCAAATGGTTCTGGCTACTACCCACCAGCTCTTACGCTTTAAGGATGCTTTTGATGTCCTTATTATTGATGAAATAGATGCTTTCCCTTATCGAGATAATAAAAGCCTGTACTATGCGACAGAAAGAGCACGTAAAAAAAGTTCAACTTTAATTTATTTAACTGCTACTCCAGATCAGAAGATGCAAGATTCTGTCAAACAAGAGAAGCTGGCAGCCAGCATACTCCCAGCCAGGTATCATGGACACGCTTTACCAGAGCCTCGTTTAGTTTGGTCGGGAAACTGGTCTCGGCAAGTTCTTAAATATCCCCAGAAATCTAAAATTATAAAAATCATGCAAGAAAAACTGGACAAAAAGTGCAAGTTTTTAGTTTTTGTACCTAATATAAAATGGATGCACCAGTTTGAAGAAATCTGTAAAAATATTTTCTCGACCCATATTTTTACCAGTGTCTATTCTCAAGACAGTAAACGTAAGGAAAAGGTAATGGCTATGCGAGAAGACAAGTTAGATTTTTTAATAACTACAACGATATTAGAAAGGGGAGTAACTTTCAAGAATATCGATGTTTTAGTTATTGGATCGGAAGAGAGAATTTATACTGAGTCTGCTCTTGTGCAGATTGCAGGGAGGGCAGGTAGAAGTGCGGAGTATCCTAAAGGAGATGTTATCTTTTTCCATTATGGTCAAAGTAAAGCCATGAAATCCTCTGTTAGACAAATACGCCAGATGAATGACTTAGCTAGAAAGAGAGGTTTAATCAATTGATGAAGTGTATGTGGTGCAGAAAAAAATTACATTATCAACTGACTCCGTCCTC
>JAUNQW010000009.1:42272-54764 GCA_030535975.1 Atopococcus tabaci
TTTTTTGAGACCTGAACTTCAAGAAGAATTATTAAAAGATAGTCAAAAAAAGACTCTCGTGCCTATACCCATTTCTCAGACCAGTTTCCATACTAGAGGCTTCAACCAAATCACAGAAATCCTTGATGATGCATCTATACCCTACTTAGATTTACTTCAATACTCTAAGGAGGGTAAAAAGCAATCTGAAAAAAGCAAGAAAGAAAGAATGGAGAGTGAACAGTGCTTTGCTGTTGATCCGGAAGCAATAAATTTACTATCGAATACAAAAGTAGTCTTGATAGATGATGTCTATACGACGGGAAGAACACTTAATCATGCCTGCGATGCGATTTTATCTCACAGTAAGGTAAAAATAGAAACATGGACCCTTGCCCGGTCATAAACTTAATAAAAAGATAAAGCTGAAACATAATGATTGTAAAAACAAACTCTGTATTATATAATTATATAAACCAAAAGGATGTTTAGTAGTAAACCCCCTTTATTGGAAGGAGAATTTAACATGTTAAAATATACTATTCGCGGTGAAAATATTGAAGTTACCCCTGCTATTCGAGACTATGTTGAAAAGAAAGTAGGTAAGGTAGAAAGATATTTTGATCAAGAGATTAATGCCACTGCACATGTGAATCTGCGTACTTACTCAGATAATACAGCGGTTGTTGAAGTTACTATCCCTCTTAAAAACTTAACCGTACGTGCAGAAGAAGATTCTCAAGACTTATATGGAAGCATTGATTTAGTGGTGGATAAATTAGAACGTCAAATCCGCAAACATAAAACAAAATTAAACCGCCGATCACGTGAGACAGGGCTGCTGCCAGATTCAGTGTTTGATGAATCCCCTGCTGAAGATGACGATGAAGGCAAAATCACTATTGCCCGATCCAAACGACTGTCATTAAAACCAATGAATGACGAAGAAGCTGTGTTGCAAATGGAAATGTTGGGTCATGATTTCTTCATCTTTGAAGATGCAGAAACAGATGCTACAAGCATCGTCTACCGTCGTAAAGATGGAGATTATGGATTAATCGAAACAGATATCCAGTAATAGAATAGTCAAAAACATCCTTTGAGATCTTAATTCTAAAAAAGATATTTAAGGATGTTTTTTATTGTGTGAAATATATTAAGGATTCCTATAATCCTTTTTTTTTATTTAAAAAATGATATAATTATTCAGTATGCTTACCAGCAAAATTTTGAGTGTTTGTATAGAGATGTAGAGGAGAATAGTGCATGGCTAAATTTATTGAAAAAATATTTGATTCAAATAAAACTGTTTTAAAGCGCTATGGAAAAATCGCCGATAAAATTGAAGCATTAGAAGAGGATATGGCGGGGCTTTCTGATGATGAATTAAAGGCCCGGACGCCAGAATTTCAAAGACGTTATTCTGAAGGAGAGTCACTGGATGACTTATTAGTTGAAACATTTGCGACTGTAAGAGAGGCTGCTAAAAGGGTCTTAGGCCTGTTTCCTTATCGTGTGCAGCTGATTGGAGGAATAACCTTACATGAAGGTAATATAGCAGAGATGAAGACCGGAGAAGGTAAGACTTTAACGGCGACTTTGCCGGTTTACCTTAATGCTGTCTCTGGTAAGGGGGTCCATGTTGTAACGGTTAACGATTATTTAGCGACACGTGACTCCGAAGAGATGGGTGAGCTGTATCGTTGGTTAGGGTTAACGGTAGGCTTAAACCTTAATTCAAAGGGCGCAGATGAAAAGCGCGAAGCTTTTGCTGCTGATATCACTTATACGACCAACAATGAAATCGGTTTTGATTATTTAAGAGATAATATGGCTGTTTACAAGAGCCAATTAACTCTTCGCGGTTTAAACTTTGCAATCGTAGATGAGGTCGACTCTATCTTAGTGGATGAAGCTCGGACACCATTAATTATTTCAGGTCCCCAATCCGGATCGACCGCACTTTATAACCGAGCAGATTTCTTTGTCAAAAGCTTAACTTATGATGAGGATTATACAGTGGATGTGCAATCTAAATCTGTAGCCTTGACTGAATTGGGAATTGATAAAGCGGAGAAGAATTTTAACACAGATAATTTATATGATTTAGAAAACCAAACGCTGCTTCACCATATTGATCAGGCATTAAGAGCGAACTCTATTATGGAACGCGATGTTGATTATGTGGTTCATGAGGATGAAGTTAAAATTGTAGACGGCTTTACGGGTCGTATCATGGAGGGACGTCGTTATTCCGATGGCCTCCATCAAGCAATTGAAGCGAAAGAAAATGTGGAAATCCAAGATGAATCTAAAACTTTGGCGACAATCACCTTCCAAAACTTATTCCGTATGTACGACAAATTATCCGGTATGACCGGAACGGCTAAGACAGAAGAAGAAGAGTTTCGTGAAATTTATGATATGGATGTTATTGTCATTCCTACAAATGAACCGATAATTCGTGAAGATAAGCCGGATTTAATTTATCCAACACTGCAGAGTAAGTTTGAAGCTGTGGCTGAGGAAATCAAAAGGCGCCATGAAAAAGGACAGCCTGTATTAGTAGGTACAGTAGCTGTCGAAACTTCAGAGTTACTTTCCCAGCTCTTGCAAAAAGAGGGAATTCCTCATGAAGTTTTAAATGCAAAAAACCACTTCAAAGAAGCAGAAATTGTTCAAACAGCCGGAGAAAAAGGGGCAGTTACAATCGCTACTAACATGGCTGGTCGTGGAACGGATATTAAATTAGGACCTGGCGTGAAAGAATTAGGTGGATTGGCTGTTATTGGTACAGAACGTCATGAATCTCGCCGTATTGATAATCAGCTTCGTGGACGTGCCGGTCGTCAAGGAGATCCGGGTGCCTCACAATTTTACTTGTCTTTAGAAGATGACCTGATGCGTCGTTTTGGTTCTGAAGCCATTCAAAGAGTACTTGAAACTTTCCGTATCGAGGGTGAGGATGCAGTTATCCAAAGTGGGATGGTCTCCCGCCAAGTAGAATCAGCTCAAGAACGGGTTGAGGGTAATAACTACGATGTTCGTCGTAATGTCTTAAAGTATGATGATGTTATGCGTGAACAACGTGAAGTTATCTATGCTCAACGTAATGAAGTAATGGATGAACAGGAGTCATTGAAGTATGTGACAGTCCCGATGATACGTCGCACAGTTCAGACTATTGTTGAGACTAATACGTTTGGAAATCAAGAAGAATGGAACTTATCTAATATTGTCGATTTTGCCAAATCTTCATTAGTGAATCCCGATACTATTGAGGAAAGTGATTTAGAAGGTTTGTCCAGACAACAAATTGAAGATTATTTACTAGGTAGAGCTAAAGAAGTTTATAATGAAAAAGAAGAAATACTTAATGGGCCGAACCAACTATTAGAATTTGAAAAGGTAGTTATTTTAAGGGTGGTTGACAGCAAATGGACAGATCATATCGATCAAATGGATCATCTGCGTCAAGGAATCGGCTTAAGATCTTATGGACAAGAGAATCCGCTGACTATCTACCAGCAAGAAGGCTACCGTAAATTTGAAGAAATGATTTCATCTATAGACTTTGAAATTACACGCCTGTTAATGAAATCACAAGTCCGTCAGAATTTAGAACGTGAAGCAGTTAATGAAGGTAAGGTAAGCACTAATAAAAATAAAAGAATGAGCGGTTTTCGTCCAAAACAAACTCAGCCTGGTAAAAAATTAGAAGATTTTCGTTCCAATGCGACTCCAAGAACTCATTCATCTTCTGACTCATCTGAGGAAGCAGAAGCTAACAGACGCTTAAACCGAAGACAAAGACGCCGTTTAGGAAAAGAAGAAAAATAAAGTCAAGCACGGTAAAAGCACCTCAGCAGTGAAGGGGTGTTTTTATTTTATAAAGCAGGGAGGTCGAACGATGGAAAAAAACGAAATAAAAGATAAGCTTGAAAAACTCAACCAATCAATCACCGATATTAGGAGGTCTCTTTGACATTGCGAAATTGGAGAGAGATATAGCGGAGTACGATGCTCAAATGTCAGAGCGTACTTTTTGGGATGATTCACAAGAAGCTCAAAAAACAATTAAATCAGCGAATCATTTAAAAGAAACGTTTGCGAACTATAATCAATTAAATCAGCGCTTAGAAGATACTTTAGTAATAGAAGAACTATTAGAAGATGATGATGATGAAGAGCTGAAAAAAGAGTTAGAAAGTTCTTTAGATATTTTAGCGGCTGATGTTGAAGATTTAGCAGTCTCCCTTCTATTGGATGATGAATATGATGCTAATGATGCTATCGTAGAAATTCAGTCTGGAGCGGGGGGGACCGAAGCCCAGGACTGGGTGAGTATGCTTTTTAGAATGTACACACGCTATGCTGAAAGTATGGGTTTTAAGTTAGATATTGTAGACTATCATTCGGGTGAGGAGGCGGGAACCAAAAATGTTACTTTTATGGTCAAAGGACATAATGCTTATGGCTATATGAAATCTGAAAAAGGAGTTCATCGACTCATTCGTCTGTCGCCTTTTGACTCACAAAACCGGCGACATACTTCTTTTGTTTCGGTTGAAGTGACCCCTGAAATCAATAAGGATATTGAAGTGGAAATCAAGCCCGATGATTTACGCATAGACACTTATCGAGCAAGCGGTGCGGGAGGCCAGCATATTAATAAGACCGACTCCGCAGTAAGAATTACTCATGAACCTACAGGTATAGTTGTTGCCAGCCAGGAACAGAGATCACAAATTCAAAATAAAGAGACAGCTATGTCTATGTTAAAATCTAAACTTTATCAAATAGAAGTAGAAAAGAAAGAGTTAGAGATGGCGGATATTGTTGGCGAACAAAAAGATATTGGATGGGGTTCTCAAATACGCTCTTATATCTTCCACCCATACTCTCTTGTTAAAGATCATCGTACAAATAGTGAAAGTGGAAATGTGAATGCGGTCATGGATGGAGAAATTCAACCTTTTGTTGAAGCGTATTTAAGATGGTCCAAAAATCCAACTTATTTAGAGTAGTTCTTAATTTAAAGAGAATGACATCTACTTGTAAGGCCTTAGATATTTTAGATTATACGGCTGAATGTTATACTGGCTGAACACTTGAAAATGAATGAGGAAGAAATAAGGTGAAGAAATGATAGATTTACATCATGTGACCAAGAAATACCCCAATGGGATTATCGCACTGGAAGATATTAACCTGCACATTGATAAAGGGGAATTTATCTACTTAGTGGGTCCCTCAGGTGCTGGAAAATCAACCTTTATCAAATTATTAAACCGTGAAATTAAAGCCAGCCAAGGACAAATCTATGTCGGCGATTTTGATCTCGTTAAAATGCGTGGAAAACAGCTGCCTTATTTGCGTCGTTTTTTAAGTATTATTTACCAGGATTATAAGTTGTTAGATAATAAAACAGTCTACGAAAATGTGGCTTATGCGATGGAAGTAATTGAAAAGCCACGCAAAGAAGTCAAACAGAGAACAATGGAAGTCTTAGAATTAGTTGGATTAAAAAGCAAGGAGAGAATGTATCCTCGAGAGTTATCGGGCGGGGAGAAGCAAAGAGTATCTATTGGAAGAGCCATCGTTAATACTCCAAGAGTGATCATAGCTGATGAGCCCACAGGAAACTTAGATCCCGAGACTTCATGGGGGATTATGGAAATATTTGAAGAGATTAATAATCAAGGAACGACCGTGATTATGGCTACCCACAACAGTTCAATCGTCAATACCTTAAAACATCGAGTCGTTGCCCTTGAGGGCGGCCGGATTATCCGAGATGATGAGAGAGGAGAGTACGGTTATGAAGCCTAGAACATTTTTTAGACATATCAGGCAGGGCTTTCAAAATGTGGGGCGGAACTTCTTGATGTCCTTAGCCTCTATTACAGCAGTAGCTATTACTCTTTTTATTGTCGGCGGCTTTACAGCTCTTCTATTTAACGCTAATAAAATCGCAGATGATATTGCCAATGACGTGACTATTCGAACTTCTATCGATCTAGCAGCCGATGATGCGGATATGGATTCTTTAGAAAAAGAGATACTCAGTCTAGAACAAGTTGAATCGGTAGAATTTTCAAGTAAAGAACAGGAATTAGAATATATTCAAGCCACTTATGGTGAAACTTATGATGTTTTTGAAGGAGATGAAAATCCGCTCAGAAATGTATTTGTTGTCAGTACCTATGAGCCCGAACAGACGAATGCAGCAGCTGAAGCAATAGAAGATTTGGCGTATGTCTCAGAAGTGAACTATGGAGGCGCTACAACAGACAGGCTCTTTAATTTTGTAGATAACTTTCAAATGATAGGCTTGATTGCAGCTGCTTTACTCTTGGTTTTAGCTTACTTCTTGATCAGCAACACAGTCCGTATGACTATTGCTGCCAGAAAAGATGAGATTACTATCATGAGGCTGGTCGGAGCAACAAAAAGTTATATTCGCTGGCCTTATATTATAGAAGGAAAGATTATTGGAATTATAGGTGCCTTGCTTCCTTTTGCTGCCATTATCTTAGCTTACGAATATATTTACACCCGCTCTCAACCTTTCTTTGCATCGGCAAACTACAGTATGATTCCGCCTACTCCCTTTTTAATGTATTTAGGAGCAGGAATGCTGATTTTCGGTGTATTGATCGGAACCCTTTCTTCTATTCAGTCTATGAGCAAATATTTGAAGATATAGTTAATAGGCAGATGCTGATATTTTTTTCTGGCATCTGTTTTCTATTCTCTTATGATAATATAGGAAGCGATTTGAAAAAGAGTGTTTAAAAATAAAAGATTGAAAGTGGTGGGAATATGCAGGCGGCAAATCATCGACCGAGCCGGCTTAACATTGATTTATCAGCTGTCCAATTTAATTATAGGCAGATTATGAAGGATCTGCCCGCGCAGACCAAAGGAGTAGCAGTTATCAAAGCAAATGCTTATGGACATGGTGCTCTTGCAGTTGCTCAAGCTTTAGAGGAGGAAGTTGATGCTTTTGCTGTGGCAGTGTCAGACGAAGCCCTGGAATTAAGAGAGTCAGGTATACAGTCCGAACTGATTATTTTGGGTTATACAGATCCCGGAGATGCCAGTTTACACGCAGATCATAATATTGGCTTGACTATTCTGTCTTTATCGTGGCTGCAGGATACTTATAATGAGCTGCAGACTGATAAAAGATTAAAACTTCATCTAAAGATAGATACGGGCATGAGTCGCTTGGGAGTAAGAAGTGTGAAAGAAGCTCAAAAAATCATTGATTTTATAGCCGAGTATTCTGATCAGTTAATTTTAGAGAGTGTTTTTACACACCATGCAACAGCTGACTCCAAGGTTTCGAACCATCAAAAGCAAGTAATCATCCAGTCGTCTCTCTTTCAAAATTACCAAGAGAACTTAGATTTTTCCCAATTAGAGAAAAATCCATACTTTCATCAGTCAAATTCTGCCTTAAGTTTATGGTACCCGGAGCTGACCTTAGATGCTGTCCGCTTAGGTATTGCTATTTACGGTATTAATCCATCCAATAGCGCACTGGATTTACCCTATGAATTAAAGCCGGCTCTTTCTTTAGAAAGTGAGCTGATCTTCGTCAAACAAATGATGGGGCAGGAAAGAATTTCCTATGGTGCCGCTTATGAAGCAAAAAAAGATGAATGGATTGCCACTCTTCCTTTTGGTTATGCTGATGGCTGGCAGAGAAGGTATGGTCAGGGTTATGCTTTAGTGGATGGGAAAAGATGTCCTTTTGTTGGCAGAGTTTGTATGGATCAATGCATGATAAGTTTGCCTGAATACTATCCCGAGGGAACAAAGGTTACTCTGGTAGGGGAAAGTGGACAAGAAAGAATCAGCTTAGAATCTATTGCGGATGAAGTAGATACGATTGCTTATGAAATTGCCTGCCTGTTCACTGATAGACTGCCGAGGAAGTATTCTTCTTAAATGTTTTTATTTCTTGACTTAATGCCAGCAGATTGATAAGGTTACCCTATAATTCAATAGATAATAAGCAATGTAATGAAGAGGTTGCAGATACAAAGAGTAGTGTATCAAAAGGTGTATCTGCCGAAATGTTGAAAGGCATTGTGGTTATGCTGAATAAGTATAACACTGCCTCTAAAGGATGCCCATTCTTTAGAGGAGAGCTTTTTACATTGGGGCAGAAGGAAATAATACATTAAACACTAGGAGACCTTTTATTCTCTTAGTGTTTTTCATTTTAAATGATAGAAAGTGAGGGAACGCTTTTGCTGTTAGGAACGAGCGAGATAAAAAATAATGAGCTGTATATCGGTGGTGTATCAGTTTCTGACTTGAAAGAAAAATTCGGCACTCCCCTCTATATTATAGACCAGGCAGATTTAGAAGATAGAATGGAAACATTTGTCACACAATTTAAATCTGATCAGTTTGAGACTCATATTTCATATGCGTCCAAAGCCTTTACTAATCTGTATATGGCAGGACTTTGTAAGAAACATGGGCTGCATATAGATGTCGTGTCTGGCGGTGAACTATTTGTCGCATTAGAAGCAGGTATGGATCCGGCTCATATTTATTTCCATGGAAATAATAAAACAGCTGATGAAATCGAATATGCATTATCTGCAGGTGTAGGGACTTTTGTTATTGATAATATTCAGGAACTTCGCTGGTTAAATCAATTGACAAAAGAAATGGAAAAACAGACACAAGCGCTGCTTCGTATTAATCCTGGAATTGAAGCTTCTACTCATAAATATATCCAAACCACAACAAATGATTCAAAGTTTGGAATTAGTACAGATGATGAAAAGATTCATGATATGATTCAATCATTGATTGATGCTCCTCAGATCGATTTTAGGGGTTTTCACTGTCACGTGGGCTCGCAAGTGACAGATGAAAAATATTTTTTCCAAGAGGCAGAAGCTATTGTTTCTTTTACATCAACTATCTCTAAGCGTTATGATATAGATATTAAAGAAATAAATTTAGGTGGAGGATTTGGGGTTCAACATACACCGGAATCACCTTCTATTGATTTTGAAAGCTTTTTAACGCGTTATATAGATGTCATCGAAGCAACATTACAAAAATATAAAATCAAACCCGAGGTTATCAGCATTGAGCCGGGCCGCTCGATGATCAATAATTCTGGCTATACTTTATATTCAGTAGGTCATGTCAAGCACACCCTGGAAGGTCTGCCTTTAATCTTTGTTGACGGAGGGATGAGTGATAACCCACGTCCATCGCTATATGAAGCGGAGTATCATGCCTATCTAGCGAACAAGATGGAAAATCAGGTAAGTGAAAACTATCGAGTCGCAGGTAAATTATGTGAATCGGGAGATGTACTGATTCAATCGATAGAGCTCCCTGCTGCTGAGTCAGGAGACCTCTTGATTATACCAGCATCAGGAGCTTATACTTATTCAATGAGTTCAAACTACAACCTCATGCCTCGTCCTGGAGTGGTCTTCGTGAAAGAGGGTCAAGTGGTTGAAGCAGTCAAGCGTCAGTCTTATCAAGATTTAATAGTTAATCAAAGACATTATTCAAATTAAGAAAGGGGACATTTAAATGTCAGAAGTAAATGTAGCGGTTGTGGGAGTAACAGGGATGGTTGGTCAAACCATTTTAGAAATTTTAGAAGAGCGTAATTTTCCGATTGCAAACTTAATTCCATTAGCATCAGCTCGTTCAGCTGGTGAAGAAATCGAATTCAACGGTAAGAATTATACAATTCAAGAATTAAAAGAAACAACATTTGATGAGAACGAGATTGATATTACCTTTTTTGCAGGTGGCGGGTCAGTTTCTGAAAAGTTTATCCCGATTGCAACGAAAAAGGGAGTTTATGCAATAGATAACTCTTCTCACTTCCGAATGGATGAAGATGTTCCTTTGGTAGTACCGGAGGTTAATGCACAAGCCATCCAATCTGATGACAAGATTCTTTCTAACCCAAACTGCTCGACTATCCAAGCGATGGTAGTCTTAAAACCATTATTAGATGAATTTGGAATCAAACGTGTAGTATACAATACTTACCAATCTGTTTCTGGATCAGGTGTGGGTGGAGTTCGTGATTTAGAAGAAGGAACAACAGATCAATACAAATATTCAATCAAGAAAAATGTGTTACCCCAAATCGATGTTTTCATGGACAATGGTTACACTAAAGAAGAAATGAAAATGATGGAAGAAACAAACAAAATCTTAGAAAATGATGATATTACTGTGACTGCAACTGCGGTTCGTGTTCCGGTTAAAAATTCACATGCTATTTCAATTAACTTAGAATTAGGTCGTGAATACGATATCCAAGAAGTGCGTGATGTGTTGGAAAAAGCACCTGGTGTTGTTGTTTATGACGATATTGATAAAGAAGAATATCCATTACAAGAACAAACAGATGGAAAAGATGAGGTTTATGTTGGTCGTATTCGCCGCGATGACTCTGTTGAAAATGGGCTGAACCTCTGGTGTACAGCAGATAATATCCGTAAAGGTGCGGCTACCAACTCTGTTCAAATTGCAGAGCAAATCCTGGCCAGCCATTTCAACTAAACTTTTTTAGAGTATATCTTTTTAACTTAAAACTGATGATATGGCCCAAGCTTGCTTGGGCCATAATTTTTCTAAAGAAAAAACAATCTTTTAGAAAAATTAAAACTTCCCGGTTAGATGTTTTAGAAAGGAAAAGCAAACATGAATATTTTGATTTCTGGTGTGACCGGAGCTATGGGACAAGTACTCGATGAATTGATTTCTGACAGTAAGCACCAGGTGGTTGCCGGATTTGCTAATCAAAGAGTAGAAAATCTGCACTATCCTGTATATACCTCTTTGGAAGATGTAGAGGAAGAAGTTGATTTGGTGATAGATTTCTCGCAACCTACATCACTTCAAGCCTTGTTAGATTACGGTAAGTCAAATAATATTCCACTGGTCATTGCAACGACCGGCTATACCGATGAAGAAGAAGGAGCAATTCGCGAAGCCTCCAGCGAAATTCCTATTCTTTTTGCTAAGAATATGAGTTTAGGAATTAATATGACTGAAAAAATTGTTGAACAATTAGCTCATGCTCTGCCACAGTTTGATATTGAAATCATTGAAAAACATCATAGATATAAAAAAGACTCGCCAAGCGGCACAGCTAAGATGTTAGTGGAGGCTGCTAAGACCGGTAGAAATGATGAAAGTCCGGTGCTTGAAGGACGATCAGGTCTCTATGATGAGCGATTAAAAAATGAAATTGGTGTTATGGCTGTGAGGGGCGGGACAATAGTTGGAGAACATACGGTTCTTTTTGCCGGAGAAGATGAAGTCATTGAAATCAAACATTCAGCTCAATCTAAAAAAGTGTTTGCCAATGGTGCTTTGACAGCGGCAGAGTTTCTAGTCAATCAATCTCCCGGACTTTATGACATGAATGATGTCCTTGGAGGGGAATAAAAATGAATAAAATTAAAGTTGGAATTTTAGGTTATGGTAATTTAGGGCAAGGTGTAGAAATGGCTGTCCATCAAGCAGAAGATATGGAGCTTGTTGGAGTATTTTCAAGACGCCAGCCGTCTCAACTAACTACGGAGAGCCCGACTTTCTCTGTAGATGAATTAGAAAAAATGAAGGATCAAATCGATGTCCTAATTCTCTGCGGTTCATCAGATAAAGATTTACCAAAACAAGGTCCCTACTTTGCTCAATATTTTAATACAGTTGATTCGTTTGATACGCACAATGATATACCGGCCTATTTTAACAAAGTTGATAAATCAGCTGAAGATGGCGGGTATGTGTCGGTTATATCCAGCGGTTGGGACCCCGGCTTATTTTCTTTAAATCGTCTGATTTCAGAAGCTATTTTACCAGCAGGGGAGACCTATACTTTTTGGGGGCCGGGGAAAAGTCAGGGGCATGGAGCAGCTGTCCGCCAAGTAGAAGGCGTGAAAGATGCGGTACAATATACTATTCCCAGTCAAAAATTATTGGATGAAATTAATCAGGGCCATTCAATTGAATACACAAGTACGACTGCTCATGTTCGTGAGGTTTTTGCTGTTTTAGAAGAGGATGCTGACCCAGAGCAAGTAGAACAGATGATCGTTAATATGGAAAATTATTTCAAAGATTATGAAACGAAGGTTTGTTTTATTAGTCAAGAAGAATTGGATCGTGATCATGGGGGGGTACCGCATGGGGGACGAGTCATTCGTCAAGGATATACAGATGAGAGCAATCAGTCTCTCTATGAATTCCGGCTCAATCTTGACAGTAACCCCGAATTTACTGCAGCTGTTAATGTTGCATGTGCACGGGCAGCTTATCGCATGGCTGAAAAGGGAATGGTTGGAGCTCAGACTATTTTTGACATTCCCCCCGTACTTTTATCTCCTAAATCAGCTGAAGAATTAAGAAGAGAATTACTTTAATAAAAAAAGGCTTGGAATATGTAGTGACCCCCTAAATCCGGACAAGGATTTAGGGGGTCATTTTAATGGGTCA
>JAUNQW010000021.1 GCA_030535975.1 Atopococcus tabaci
TAAAATGAGACTTTGACAAAAACCGAAGGGCTTAAGAGCTCTTCGGTTTTTTTATTCGATTTGATAGTTAAGATAGAATGAAGTCTATATCAGAGTGGAAAAGGTAAGAGGCCATGTAAATGTTTTTTTACGGTACAATGTTTTTAACCTCAAAAAATATACCTAGAGGTCTTTAAACAACCCTGGTGAAGATGTTTTAGTTTAGTAAGTGCAAAAATTTTAGAATTTAACAATAGAAGGAGGAACAGTCGTTTAATGAAGCTTATAACTATTATCATCCCATGTTATAACGAAGAGGATGTGCTGCCTGCCTTGTATCAACAGTTAAATGAAGTAACTCAATCGATTGACAATTATAAGTTTGAGTATTTGTTTGTTAATGATGGCAGCAAGGACATGACCCTGGACACCCTTAGGGTCTATAAAGAACAGGATGCTCGAGTCCGCTATATTGATTTATCCCGCAACTTTGGAAAAGAAATTGGTATGCTGGCCGGGATGGATTATGCAGCAGGTGATGCAGTTATTGTAATGGATGCGGATTTACAACACCCGCCTAACAAAATCATTGAAATGATTGACTGGTGGGAAAAAGGCTACGATGACGTTTATACGGTTCGTTTGAATAGAGAAGGCTCTTTTCTTACCAAAGCAACGTCAACGCTTTATTACTGGCTTGTTCAAAAGATGACTGAAGAAAAAGTATATCCCAATTCTGGTGATTTTAGATTACTGGATCGAAAATGTGTGGACGCTCTAACTTCGATGCGTGAAATAGAACGGTATACAAAAGGGATGTACAGTTGGATTGGCTTCAAGAAAAAAGAATTAACTTATACAGAAGAAAAAAGAGTTGCCGGAGAAACGAAGTGGCAGTTGAGCCAACTAGTTAAATTGGCTGTTGATGGAATCACTTCTTACAGTACCGTGCCGCTTCGCATTTCTTCTATCATCGGTATTGTCATTTCATTAATAGCTTTCGTATTTTTATTAATTGAAATCATAAAAATATTCATCCAAGGACCACAAGTTGCAGGATATGGAACGCTCCTGGTAGGGATTCTATTCATGGGAGGAATCCAGTTAATCTCCTTAGGCATCATAGGCGAATACTTAAGCAGAATCTTCGTAGAAACAAAAGACCGGCCACCCTATCTAATAAACGAAATAAGTGATGAAGATGATTGAAAATATAACTCTGAGAGTAAAACAGTTTTTCAAAGAAAATTATAAACTTATTTTAGTGTCTTTCTTAATAGCTCTCTTAGCTCATAGTTATTTTATCTACAAAGATATAAACTATGACCATCTTATGGTAGGTACAGGTGACCAAACCTACCAAATGGTGCTTTTCAAAGATTATCTTTACAAACAATTTACAGCAGGAAATTTTTTTTACAATTTTACTTTTAATGGCGGGGGAAATTTTTTCACTAATTTAAGTTATTATTATAGTACATCGTTGATATATCACCTGACCGTCCTTATCACTTACTTTTTAGAAACCATGGGTATTCTATCTGATGTCGGGGTTTCTTATTGGGCAAATTCTATTCTAGTGATCAGTATTTTTAGAAGCAGTATCGTTTTATTGATCACCACAAAATTAATAGAATCTTTTAAGGTTAAAAGAATAATCGCTCTTTTTGGAGCTACTTTTTATGCCGTTTCTGTCATTTATTTTAGACATGTTATTTTCTGGGAGTTCTTTGTGGATGCTATGGTATGGCTCCCTATTCTTATATTAGGCTCTGAAAAAATTATCAAGAATGAAAGTGGTCTTGTTTTTTCCCTGGGAGTTTGTTTAGCTTTATTTAACAATGCCTATTTTGCCTATCAGAGCTTTCTTTTTTTACTGGGATATATAGGGTTGAGGTTGATTGTCAGGCTTGACAGCGGCGAACTTCCAGTTTTTGAACAAATACAACGCTATTTTATTTATGGAGTTTTAGGTATACTGCTGGCCTTACCGGGCTTTATACCCTTTGTTTTAGGCTATTTTAATACTTCCAGATTAAGCCCGGACTTCAACATTCCATGGTCGAATTTTCAAGCCGGTCATATGACGAATCTTCTATTTATAGACAATACCTTCATGATTCCTATCATTTTTATATTTTTAGCATTGACCTTCTATTTATATAAAAGCAAAAAATTTACTTTGTTTTCAGGGATATCTATAGTTTTAATTATATTAAGATATAATCCCAAACTGGCCAGTCTTACCAATGGATTAAGTTATCCACAATATCGTTGGATGTACATCCTCTATATTTTTATAGCACTTGCTGTCGGGGTAGGGATTCAATACATTTATGATAATTTATCTGTTCAGAAACTGAAAAAAAATTTAGTAATATCTGCTCTACTGACTGTCGTATTATATCTTACAGTGTATTTTTCCTCTCAATTACAAATTGAATATTCATTTATTAAATGGATTCTTATAACTGGAGTAATCCAAGCTGTCGTTCTCTCAATATATGTCTATTGGGATAAATTCAATCTTAAAAATTTCATTATGATCTCTATCTTCTTGTCTTTTATCACAATTTTTGTCAGTAACCGTCAGCTCTATTATGACTATGGGCTGCGAAAAGAAGATTATTTTGTTGAAAGATTTGATAATAAAGATAATAAGTATCATCAGGCCGTAAACTTTATTGAAGAAGATGCGGATGACTTTTATCGAATAGACTACTTTGGAGGAAGTAATTACAGTCTTCCATATGAAATTAGTACATTTAATTTATATTCAAGTTTCCAAAATCAACATCAACAATATTTTGAAAGAGATTTTCAAATTTTATCTGATCGAGATTCTAATGGAGAATATTCAGGATTAGGGAAAAGAAAATTACTGAATAGTTTGTTCCAAGTTAATTATGTGATTGCTTCTGAGAATCAGACCTTCAGAGTTCCGGTAGGCTATCAAAAGGTTGCAGGTTTTGAAGATTTAATTATTTATAAAAATGACCAGCCTTTAGAGTTTATCCATCCTGTCTCTGAAATTTATACTGAAGAAGACTTTAGCGCTGAAACCTTTAAGGATGAGCTGATACTAAATGGGGTTATCACAGATGATATCAACTATAACCGTATTATGAGCAACAACCAGACTTTTATCAGCGAGCTTACATACGATATTGATTATCAAAACATCCACCATGAAGACGACAGCATACAAACTGCAGAAGATAATCAGCTCATTATTAATGTAGATTTGGAAGGAGGGACTGAAGAATCGAGTAGAGTTATGTTGGAATATACCTTAGAACCTATTAATGGACAGGCTGAAGGTGAATACTTTATCAATGACTACAAAATCGAGTTGAATGGATCAGGGCTGCCCTATTCAGAACAGCGCTATAGGAACAGAGTTCCTCTCGATGGTACGTCAGAGATCGTGTTTAATTTTGAGGAGAATACAGATTATCACTTTAAAATTCATAATCTACACTATATCGATGAAACTCTTCTTCAAAATAGAATAGATGAAGAAGATAATATTCGATATGATTATGAAATAGGCGAGGATTATGTAAAAATAAGTTATGATAACGAGACAGACTACCCGCTCATGGTGCTGCCGATTTTTAATGAGCCGGGCTGGGGTTTGAAAGTAAATGGGGAGCAGACCGATTTGTTAGATGTCAATAGTGGAATGATCGGCTTTAAGATACCAGCTGGACAGGTCGACATAGAGCTGCAGTTTAAGCAGCCCTTTTTAACGGAATCTGTAATCTTGGCAGCTCTCGCACTCTTTGTCCTCATTTTATTGGAGAAACATCGGAAGCAGAGAATTGAACGTCAGAATCTTAACTAAAATAGGAGGAAACTATGTTAAAAGTTATATTATCTTTAGGGTTGGCGTTGATACTGGTGGGGTGTGGAAGCACCAGTGAAGATAATAATGAAAACCAATCGACTGGAGATACAGCCACGGAAGAAGCATCAGAAAATGTTGAACAATCAGAAAGTGCTGAAGTAAGTGAAGGGGAAAACGAAGACATAGGTTACCGCTTTACAGAAAATACTGATTTTCTTGAAGAACAAGCTGCAAAAGAGAATGAAATCAGAAAAGAATGGGAAAAGGGGACCTATACCCCGGATGCGCCATTGGCTGTTGTAGATCCTTATGATATCGCTCCACTTTCGGGAGTTCTTCTATTCGAAACAGAGGAACCGGTTAAAGCAAGCTACTACGTAGAAGGTGATACAGCAGACACTACATTTTCTGATACAATTGATGAATTCAAAGAAGCTCATGAAATACCTATTCTAGGTCTTTATGCAGACAGAGAGAACACTGTTCAAGTAGAATTAGAAGATGAAGCCGGGAACAAAGAGGAGTATCAGGTCCAATTAGAAACAGAACCTATTCCAGAAGGTTTTTATGATTTGGAATTGGTTGAATCTCAGCCGAAAAAAATGCATCCGGGCTTAACTTTTTTAAATAGTTCAGCTTCAGAATATACAGCTGTTGACAGTCAGGGTGACATACGTTTTATGCTGAAACCTTGGATGGCTAATAATGTAGAACACCTGGATAATGGCAACTTTATCATTCTTTTACGGAGAGAACATGTGGAAGATGATGCATCGGGTGTAGTTTATGATCATTTACTAGAGGTTGACATGATGGGGAAAGCCACTAACTCTTATATTTTTGAGATGGACAATTACGAAAGTCAATACCCATTCGACCACGATATGATTGAATTAGACAATGGTAATATTCTTGCTTTAGTTCATGACAGTCAAAGTGAATACGTTGAAGACAATATGATCGAATTCGACATGGATACGGGGGAGATTCTAAAGGTCACCGACTTTAAGGATCTCTTCCCAGCTGATTATTATGAGGATTATCAGTATCAGGGAGAAGATTCTTATGATTGGTTACACCACAATTCGATTGACCAGACTGCTGATGGAAAGTCACTCTTAATGTCCGGCAGAAACCACGATATGATTGTGAAAATGACTTATCCTGAAAATGAAATAGAATGGATTTCAGTGATTGATGATAATTGGGAAGAAACAACCCGTCCAGATGAATACATGCTGGAACCGGTCGGAGATGTGAAATTCCAGATGGCCCAGCACGCTGTGGAGGAAATGCCTGATCAAGATGATGATCCAGATACTATGGATATTATGGTGTTCGATAATAATCGGATGATTATGAGAGGTCATGAGGACGAAGCGGAAAAGTACAGCCGTGCTGTTCAATATCGTATTAATGAAGCAGATATGACAGTTGAAGAAATCTGGTCTTATGGAGAAGAACGTGGGGAATATTCCTACACAGATATCGTGAGTGATGCAGATTATTTGGAAGAGTCGAATAATGTTCTGATTGATTTCGGCAGGGCCTACAATGAGAATGGGGATGCAGTTTCTCATATTGTTGAAGTGGATAAAGAAACAAATGAAGTAGTCTTTGAGTATCATCTGACACAAACTGAACGCTCAGATCGAAGACAAATCTATCGGGCAGAACGTCTGCCTTTATATCCTGAAAACTATACCTCTACTTCATTCTTAGATGAATAAATTGATAACTTAACATAATATACGTGGTATGAAGGAGTTTATAATGAAAAATAAAATAACGATATTATTGTCAATGATGATCTTTTTGTCTGCCTGTTCACTGGAGAGCAATTCGTCGTCAACAGATGATGAAATTAATTCTCCTGCAGAATCTCAGACTGAAAAAGTTGAAGAAAAAGCTGATGAGAATCGGGTTGTATCTTTTTATGGCGTAGGTGATAATCTTATTCACTCCTATATTTATGAAGAGGCTTTGACAGAGGATGGAAGCTACGACTTTACCCCTATGTATGAAAATCTTCAAGGAGAAATACAGGAGGCAGATTTAGCTTATATCAATCAAGAAACACTTATTGGCGGAGATGAGTTGGGATTTTCAGGCTATCCCACTTTTAATACACCCGAAGATATGCGCCAATCCCTTGTAGACACAGGGTTTGACCTTGTCTCTGGTTCGAATAATCATACTATGGATAGAGGAGGAGCTGCCGCTCAGCATTCTCTTGATTTATGGAAAGAATATGAAGACGAGATTTTATTTACTGGAATTTTTGAATCACAAGAAGATAGAGATGACTTTCCTGTCTTTGAAAAAAATGGGATGACATTTTCTTTCCTCACCTATACCTATGGGACGAATGGGATACCATTGGATCAACCTTATCGCACCAATTTAATTGATGAAGAATTAATCAAAGCTGATGTTGAAAGAGCGCAGGAAATGAGTGACTTTGTTGTCGTAGCGATGCACTGGGGGAATGAAAATACCTACGAATTAAATGTTGACCAGACTCACTACAGTCAACTCTTAGCTGATTTAGAAGTGGATGTTGTTGTTGGTACTCATTCGCATAATTTGCAACCTGTCGAGTGGGTCAGGGGTCAAAACGGGAATGAGACTTTGGTTACATACTCTTTAGGTAATTTTATCGCTTCTCCTTATATGGACATGAATTCATTTGGGGGAGCCATTCAATTTGATTTTATCCAGGAAAACGAAGACTACTATATTGATAATGTCGTCCTGCAGCCTATTGTGATTCATTATGATAATACAACAGGTACCCGTGCTAATTTCAAGCTCTATAATCTCCAGGATTATCCTGAAGAACTTGCGGTCCTGCATGGTCACGGCTTAGATCATTCTTATTTCTACACAACTGTGGATCAAGTGATCGACGATGGTTTCTTATCTGCTCCTGTTCTTGAAGGTATTGAAAAGTATTCTACAGAACCAGCCGCAGCTGATCAGGCAGCATAGACTTAACTCAATTCTAAAAAAAGATGAGATTAGAGTTTTACTCTAGTCTCATCTTTTTTTATCGATTATATTTTATATTTGTGTGTTATAAATTGTTTTCAGGATGGTGAAGGCTCCCATTTTTAATATACTGTTTAAATTCTTTAAAAATAGGTTCAAATAAAGAGAGTTCCTCATATTCCTGCTGACTGATAAATTCTTTAGGAACATAAAAACGGTGATCGCCGTGAACAGTTCCTGTAATAGATGCTACTAAATCACTAACTTGACTGAGTTCTACAGGGTCTCCATTCTCGTGGATTAGTTCGATAGATGTTTTGCTTTTATCGGCATCATCCGGCCTGAAAAAGTCATAAGGTAAATCGTAGGAGCTGTTGGTAGCTGTATAATATTCTATATTATAACCTGCTTTTTCTATCAGCTGCTCTAAATTGAGTAAGAGATCTTTATCTTTTTCAGGATCAAAACGCACAGATTTTAGAGGCTTTCTGGATAGAAAACGGTAAGCCAAGTTGCTGAGAATTGAATCTGGATGTTTCTGCCACTCCAGCATGTGAGTGGTTAAAACACCGTCATCCAAGCGTAAATATTCTTGCATAGTGTAGTTTTCATCAAAGAAAGGCCGTAAAAAACCTTCAGTTAAAAGTAAATCTCCACGTTGATAAAGATGCTTGGCCCTGGCCAGCATTCTTTCAAGCGTCACTTCCATACCGCGCGAAACATGGTGGAAATAAACCTGCATGTGCATTTGGTAACGACTGACGATATAATCTTCAACGGCATGAGTTCCTTGGATTTGAAAGACAATTTTATTGTGGTAAGGGCGAATAACTCTGAGGATGCGTGCAAGATCAAAGTCGCCGTAAGTTACACCGGTAAAGTAGGCGTCTCTTTTTAGATAGTCCATCCGGTCAGCATCAATTTGACTTGAAATGAGGTCCACAACTTGTTTGTTAGGGTAAGTCTTGTTGATGACACTTGCTACTTTTTCCGGGAAATCCTCAGCTACTTTTGTTAAAATAGCATTCACTTCAGTATCTGGAGAGAGGATGATTTTTTCTGTCATCACCTCATGGTCGGTGTTAAAAATCCCTTCAAAGGAATGAGAAAAAGGGCCGTGACCAATATCATGGAGAAGGGCCGCACATAAAGTAACTAAACGTTCTTTATCATTCCAACCATTTACTGCATCTTTTTCTATAGGATAATTCCGAACAAAACGGTCGCAGATCCGCCGGGTGATTTCGTAAACACCTAAAGAATGGGCAAAGCGTGAATGCTCTGCTCCATGGAAAGTATAAGAAGTGGTCCCTAACTGTTTAATTCTTCGCAGGCGTTGAACCTCTTGGGAATCGATTAGATCCAGAATGACACGGTGCTGGACATGGATATAATCAAGGACGGGGTCTCTGAAGACTTTTTCACTGGCCAACAAGGGGGAATGATAATTGAGAGCTGTCATTTCTCTACCCTCGACAAATCTTAAAATTATCGCCAAGCATCCGCTGATTTCTCTTGACCATATTTTCTTCTTCTCTTTCATAATCACTTAAGATGTCGGGAGTATATTCTCCCTTTTTGATATGCCCTCCAAAAGATTCCAGGGAGTCGATGAGATTTTTTTGCATTTTTTCAACAGTAACAGGACAGTCTAAAGCCTCATCCAAATTAACCATAACATCAGGGTTAACATCTGGGAAATGCCATCTGGAGCTTTCTCCTTTGAGACCTTCTTCATAGAAATCCTTCATCATATGTGAGCGCTGATTCTGGTTACCTTCAATACTTAAATAAAGCATGATAGCAAGAGCACCGGACCGTCTGCGTTGAGAAATACCTGATATTTTCTGCCCATTAATGCTTAAATCAAAGTCACCTGGGCAGTATGAATCTGGTATTTCAACAGCATCGACAGGTACATCAAACATATCCTGCACGAGGGAGTACATGATTTCATAACCATCATCGATGCTGATATCATCCATATCTTCATTAGGTATAATAAGAGAAATATTAAGAATCCCCTGGTCACTCACGACCCCTAAGCCGCCCGAATTACGAACAATATAGTCATATTTATTTTCTTCAAAAATAGCTAAAGCATCTGAAAAGTAAGGGAGTTTTGTATCTTGCATACCTAAAAAGACAAGGTTCTTAGTCGGCCAGAAATGGAGCATGCTTTTTTTATGGCGGCCTGCTTCGTTCATTAAACTGTCGACTAGAGCGAAATGGGAAATTCCATTATCCTCCATCGGCATTGTTTGTGCATCGTATAATTCAAATGTTGTATTTTGGCTGATACTTTTTATATGTCTTTTGCTCATTCGATTTCCTCTTTTCTACTTGGCTTATCTATTATATCAAATAAATAAAGCAATTAAAGACGGGAGGGGATAAAATAAAAAGTCAGGAGAATAAAGATTATTATTAAAAATATAATTATTTTTAGACGAAACAAAGTTGCTATGTTAAAATTGAATAGATAAAGAAGAGATAGAAAGGAAATTCTTTGTGACTATTAAAAATAGCAAGAACGGTCAGACATGTGCCGTGAAACTTACTACTAGACATCGTATGGAAGATGAAATGGATGAATTTTACTTTGAACAAATGGGTCAGCTTGTCCAAGTAAATGGTAATTATTATATACAATTTGTCATAGAAAACGAAGAAGATGAGGATCTATCTGTTACTTTTAAAATAGCGAGAGATGGATCGGTAACTCTTATCCGTCGAGGAAGCAACTCTTCCCGTATGCGGTTTAATGCGGAAAAAAACACGAGTATGAGATATCACATTCCTGAAGGAAGTGTCTTGATAGATATCGATACACAACATGTGAGAATAGAGTACCAGAATCAACCTTTCTCAGGGAAAGTGACTATCTCTTATGACTTATATTCCGGCCCGCAATTAATAGGAAATTATGATTTAGAGCTTCACTTTACGGTATAAGTCAGTCTGAAAGAAACTAAGGAGAAATGAACGTGGAAATTAAAAGCTTAAAAAACACAAAAAATGTAACGATGGTTGATGTAGCTAAGGCTGTATTAGATGAATACGAAGATGTTATGCATTTTAATGATATTTTAGATGTTGTTGCTGAATACATGAAACTCTCAGACCAGGATATTGAACAATATATGCCTATTTTCTACTCTGATTTAAATACGGAGGGTTCTTTTATTTCGGTTGGAAATAATACATGGGGGCTGCGTGAGTGGTACCCTATTGACTCCATTAATGAAGCAGTGACAGTGAAGAATAGTGAAGATGATTTGAGCCCGCACATCGCTCCGGAAGGCTATACGGATTTGTTTGAAGATTCTGAAGAAGACAGCCCGCAAACTATTTCGAAGGTAAAGTTAGATGAAGAAGATTTGGATTATGAAGAAGATGAAGATAAGACAGCTGAAGAAATTCAAGAATATGAAGATGAGTTAACCGAGCTGGAAGTCGACGAAGATGATGATTTTGATGATGAATTAGAATATGATGAAGACGAAGAAGACGAAGATTAATTAAATATCTGTAAATAGACCATCTATCATACTGGCAGGAGTATGATAGATGATTTGTTTTTTTATAAGAATATTTAAATATGTTGTGAGAGTTAGAAAAATTAGATACAATAATTTTGATTACAGCTTCTTAAAGTTCAAATGCTCTCTATTTGGTTTACATTTGAAGTTTTATATAGAAGAGAAAGGTTAAAAAATTGAAAAAAATAAAGATTAGAGGAAATAAGCCTTTAAGTGGCGAGATTTTTATCAATGGGGCTAAAAATAGTACTGTAGCTTTGATTCCGGTAGCTATTATGGCTGATTCTCCAGTGACTTTAGAAGGTGTACCAGATATTGCAGATGTTCACTCATTAATTGAAATTTTAAATGAGATGCATGTCAAGACGACGTTTAAAGATAATGTCTTAGTTGTTGATCCAACAGAAATGGTGTCTGTGCCGATGCCGACTGGAAAAATTAATAGTTTGAGAGCCTCTTATTACTTTATGGGAGCCTTGTTAACAAAATACGGTGAAGCTGTTGTAGGCTTGCCGGGAGGTTGTGACCTGGGTCCACGCCCCATTGATCAACATATTAAAGGCTTCAGAGCTTTAGGAGCTCAAGTGGAAAACGAACAAGGAGCTATGTATTTACGTACCGACGAAGAAGGGTTAAATGGTACAAAAATATATATGGATATGGTTTCAGTTGGTGCAACAATCAATCTTTTGCTTGGTTCTGTCAAAGCTAAAGGACAAACAATTCTTGAAAATGCAGCTCGAGAACCTGAAATAATTGATGTTGCTACTCTTTTGAATAAGATGGGTGCCAAAATACGAGGAGCTGGAACGGATACGATCCGAATCGAAGGAGTCGAAGAGCTGAAAGGCTGTTCTCATACTATTATTCCAGATCGAATCGAGGCGGGAACCTATATTATTATAGGGGCTGCTTTAGGTAAAAATTTCACGGTCAAAAATATTATTGTAGAGCATATCGAAGGTTTGCTGGCTAAGTTAGATGAGATGGAAGTTGATATGAAAATTCAAGAAGACTCCATCGTCTTAAATAAAAAAGATGACTTAAAAGTGGCGACGATAAAAACACAGCCTTATCCCGGATTTGCAACAGACTTACAACAACCTCTCACACCCTTAATGTTGAAGGCTGACGGTCAGTCCACTATCAACGACACCATCTATCCTAAAAGAAATCGTCATGTTCCAGAGCTGCAAAGAATGGGTGCTAAAATCAAGGTGGAAAACGACTTGATCTTGATTGAAGGCCCCAACCAGCTCATGGGAACTGAAGTACATGCAACAGACTTACGTGCCGGGGCTTGTTTAGTTATAGCAGGTTTAATGGCAGAAGGAGAGACCACCATCTCGGGGGTGGAAAATATCTTGCGTGGTTATGACCATATCGTAGAAAGATTAACAGACTTGGGTGCAGATATAGAAATGCTTGAAGAATAGGAGAACTGAATGAAAGAAAGGGATATTTTAACCCTCAATGAATTAAAGAATAAAACATTAAAAGAGATATATGAATATGCTAAAACATATGAAATACCTTATTACAGTCAGATGAATAAAAAAGAGCTGGCCCATGCAGTCATCAAAGCCCATGAGAAGCAGAAAGGCTTCTACACAGCTGAAGGTGTTCTTGAAATTATGGCAAATCAGGAATTTGGCTTTTTACGTCCCATTAATTACAGCGAAAGCCAAGAAGACATCTATATCTCTAACTCCCAAATCAAGCGTTTTGGCTTGAGGAATGGTGATCAGGTGCTGGGTAAAGCCAGACCGCCTAAACAAAGTGAACGTTACAATGGCTTGATGCAGGTGGATAAGGTTAATGGAAAGGAACCAGGAGAAGCTAAAAATCGACCGCACTTTCCAGCCTTAACAGCCCTTTATCCTGATCAGCAGATGAAGCTGGAAACTCATCCGAAAAAATTAACTTCGCGTATTATTGACATCATCGCACCTATTGGCTTTGGGCAAAGAGGACTCATTGTAGCGCCGCCAAAAGCTGGTAAAACAACGATATTGAAAGATATAGCCCGAGGGATAAGCTCAAACTATCCAGATGCTAAGCTTCTTATGCTTTTAATTGATGAGCGTCCGGAAGAAGTGACAGATATCGAGAGAAATGTGAAGGGCGAGGTTGTGTCTTCAACTTTTGATCAAGAAGCACGTCACCATGTTAATGTGAGCGAGCTTGTATTAGAGCGGGCACAACGCTTAGCAGAAGATAAGCAGGATGTTGTCATTTTGATGGATTCCATTACCCGTCTGGCCCGAGCTTATAATATTATAACTTCTCCCAGCGGCCGGACACTCAGTGGAGGAATTGATCCAGCGGCTCTATACCCGCCCAAACGCTTTTTTGGAGCGGCTCGTAATATAGAGGAAGGTGGAAGCATCACGATTATTGCGACTGCTTTGACCGATACCGGCAGCCGTATGGACGATGTTATCTACGAAGAGTTCAAAGGAACAGGGAATATGGAACTTCACTTATCACGCGAGCTTGCTGAAAGAAGAGTATTTCCAGCTATTGATATCAAGCAGTCCAGTACCCGCAAGGAAGAATTATTAATGCCTAAGGAAGATTTGGATCAAGTCTGGAAATTACGTAAAATGATGCGTGGGAATTCCTTGGAGTATACCCAGCAGTTCTTAGATGTTTTAAGAAATACTGAGACGAACGAGGCTTTCTACCAGCAATTTTCTAAAATTGAGGATAAATAATTGATAGAAAAAAATAGAGGAGGCTAGAGAAAGCTAAAATGAGAAGATAGTCATCATCTATCAAATATCAAAGTTTCTAAAGTTTTTAATCAACAAACGGAGGTTTAATTATGGAACAAGAAACTAAAGATAATAAATTTACACTGGGGTTGGTCCCTAGAATTATTATCGCAATTGTTGTGGGTGTTCTTTTAGGCCAATTAATGTTTATTCCAGATTGGTTTATTCAAGGGTTAGTTACTCTATCGTCATTATTTTCATCATTCTTAAATTTTATTATTCCACTGATGATTATAGGTTTAATAGTCAAAGGGATTTCAGATTTAGCTGATGGCGCCGGTAAGCTATTAGGACTTACCGTAGGGATTGCTTATGGATCGACTTTATTAGCAGGTTCACTGGCTTATCTAGTGGCATCTTTACTTTTCCCGCTCTTTATAACGAGCGACACGGTAGCGAATGTGGCGGGTTCTGGTGAGGGTCTAGAGCCTTTCTTTTCTATACCTTTAGAGCCCATGGTGGATGTAACAGCGGCTATTATTTTTGCTTTCCTCATGGGACTTGGAATTTCCTGGCTAAAAGGAAAGCACCCAGAAGAAGGAACAGTTATTTATCGCTTCTTTTCTGGTTTTGAAAAAATTATTATGCAGGTCCTTCAATTAATTATTATTCCATTTTTACCGGTTTATATTTTAGGAAACTTTGCTAATTTATCGCGTTCAGGTGCTATTTTCAGTATTCTCTCAGTCTTTTGGAGAGTCTTCTTAATTGTTATAGCTCTTCATTTCATTTACCTTTTTGTGATGTTCCTAATCGCTGGAGGAGTTTCAGGAAAGAATCCTTTCTTCTATATGAAGAATCAGATTCGAGGGTATACAACCGCTTTAGGAACTCAATCCTCAGCTGCGACCATCCCGGTTAACGTGGAAGTAGCCAGAGCTAATGGTGTTTCCAAAACAATCGGTAATTTTGTAGTTCCTTTATGTGCAACTATCCATCTAGCCGGTTCGATGATTACTATTACGATGTGTGCAACAGCAGTTACTCAGATGTACGACATGCCGTTAACCTTTCTTCAGATGTTAGGATTTATTGCAGTATTAGGTATAGCTATGGTAGCTGCACCTGGAGCCCCGGGGGGAGCCATCATGTCAGCCTTACCATTCTTGCCGATGGTTGGAATCGTCACAGATGCTATGCAGCAGTTAATGATTTCTCTTTACATTACTCAAGACTCTTTCGGGACTGCGGCTAACATATCAGGAGATAATGCGATAGCAGTCTACATTGACCAAATCTATAAAAGCGATAAAGAAAATCCTGAGCCAGACAGTGAATCGGAGTCTCTCCAAAGTTAAATAGGGAAGAAAATATACACACAGCAGTATTTTTTTAAGCACTAGCTTTCACACTTTTTATAGTGGGGATATTGATTCATTGCTGTGAAGGGATTCAAATTAAAGAAACAAAATAAAACATAAAAATCATTGCAATTACAAATAGCCCGTGGTATTATCTAAATGTTGTAGATTAATCGAAATTACTCTAAGTTGGCATACAATTTAGGGCAGAAAGGAAGAAAGATAATGAAAACAGATATCCATCCAGAATATCAGCCGGTTGTATTTTTAGACACTACTACTGGTTTTAAATATCTTTCAGGTTCAACAAAAACTTCAGAAGAAACTATTGAGTGGGAAGACGGAAATGAATACCCAGTGATTCGTATTGAGGTGTCATCAGACTCTCATCCATTCTACACGGGTCGCCAGAAATTCGCTCAAGCTGATGGACGTATTGAAAGATTCAACAAAAAATACGGACTTGCTTCTGAAAATGATGAAACTGAAGATTCAGAAAACTAAATTTGTTTTAAAGGACTTGCCTCGGCAGGCCCTTTTTTTATAAGCTTATTTAGTGGAAAATAATGGAGGAAAATGATGAAGAATGAATATATGCCGATTTCACTCTTAGTTGGTATAATTGCTATGGTATGGGTTTTTGTTTGTAATACTTTGGGTTGGCCTTCCTGGGCTGGCTTTATAGGTTGGTCTGTTTATTTTTATGGCGGTGCAAAACCTGAAGCTATCAAAACAAGCGGGCCGGGCTTTCTTTTAGGGGCTGTTTTAGCAATAGTTACTGTTCAGGTGATGAGTATACTGCCGGACAATCCTTATTTGGTAGTTCTGCCAGTTTTCTTTTTAGCTTTCTTAATGACTTACGCTCAAAATATCAACTGGTTTCAAATTGCTCCGGCTACCTTTTTGGGTTCGGCTACTTTTTTTGGAACAGAGAGCATCTTCGACACCCTCGTGGTAGGTTTTTTATTAGGCATGGTTGTATTAGGCTTAGTGACTACTTATACCAATAAATGGTTGACTAATGCGGTCTCAAAATAAACTTCTTCTAAATCCTCTTAATATGCTGAGATATTCTGTGTTTATGTATGAGGCAGATAGATAAAAAAGGAGGATGCATATGCAATCTAAATTATTAAATAAATACCATATTCCCAACTTTATTAGTGGGATGGAAAATGATCTTCGTGAACAAAATGTAGGGGATCAATTGAAAAAAAACATTGAAAAAATCATACAGACATTAGGCATAAATCCTCATCAGATCTACACCGGTAGACAATGTCATGGTTCTAATGTTCAATATGCGACAGGAGAAAATGGACAGGATTATCTCGTCGGTCGTGTTTTTGATGAAGCTGACGGTGTGTATACTGACCAAGCGGGGACAGCTATGTGGGTAAAATTTGCAGATTGCACCCCTGTTGTTCTTTACGATACAAGGAAACACGCGCTGGCCATTGTACATTCCGGATGGCGGGGTACTGTCAAGCGTATATCTGAAAAAGCTTTAAGAAAAATGGCTGATCAGTTTGGTACAAAGGTTGAAGACGTCATCGCTTACGTAGGCCCCTCTATCGGCCAAAATCAATATGAAGTAGGACCAGAAGTTTATGAAGCTTTTGAAGAATTTGACAGTCGAGATGATTTCTTCTATCAAGCAGGTGAAAAATACCACCTTCATATGGTAGAGGCCAATGTCAGTATTTTAAGAGATAATGGCCTGTCACCTTATAATATTGAAGTTGCAGAAGAAGTTACCTTTGGTAATCCGGACCTGCATTCTTCCCGTGAAGAAGGAGAGGGCTATGGTCTGAATGCTATGTTGGTTATGCTGCCTGAAAAGAAAGAAGAATAACCAGCTGAGCATGATATAATAAATCATAAAATTAAAAAGGAGATCTTTAGCATATGATACAAGCAGTAAATTTACGTTCGGGTATGCGCTATGTAGACGGCAATGACTTAATCCAGGTTCTTGAAGCTAATCATCATAAACCGGGTAAAGGAAATACAGTTATGCGAATGAAACTTAAAAATATTCGTACAGGGGCTATTTTTGAAACGACCCTGCGTCCGGATGAGAAGTTTGAACAGGCGTACATCGATACGAAGGAAGTCCAATACTTATATAGTGACGGCAGTAATGGAATTTTTATGGATAATGTGACTTATGAACAATATGAACTGCCCTTAGACACAATCGAAGAAGAGATGAAATTCTTAGTTGAAAACAGTACATGTGAAATCCAATTCTTTGGACAAGAAGTCATTGGAGTAGAGCTTCCACCTTCAGTCCACTTAACTGTGACCGAGACTGAACCGAGAATTAAAGGAGCAACTGCTTCTGGAACAGGCGGAAAGCCGGCTACTCTGGAAACAGGATTAACAATTAACGTGCCGGACTTTATCGAGTCGGGAGAGTTGATTGAAGTCAGCACCCAGCAGGGCGGAGAATATAAGAGCCGAGTCAGCTAGTCTTTGTTATCTAGCATACAGAAATTTTTAAAGAGTGAGTAAAAAAAGACTGCATAGTCAGTCTTTTTTGCTTTTAATAGTAATGTCAGGTTTCTTCCATCATAAACTGCTGCTAAAAAATCTCTCTTCATTTTATTTAAGTATATTATGGTAAAATAATAGCTAGTGAAATTATATAATTAACAAGGAGTTCAATATGAAAATATTTTTATTATATGGCGGTAAAAGCGAAGAACACGATATTGCTATTTTATCTGCTCACTCTATCATTCAAAATATATATTATGAGTTTTATGAGGTCCAGCCTGTCTTCATTACTCGGGAAGGCGATTGGATTAAGGGACGCCTCATTACTCAGGAAGAAGAGATTCCTGAGGTTGAAGACATGACGTTAGTCTTACCTGATGATGATCACGCTGAAAGCGCTAATGTAGGAATTGCTATGTCTATTGACGAATTAAAAGAAGAAGACAGTATAGCTTTTCCAGTTTTACATGGCCCCAATGGGGAAGATGGAACAATCCAAGGGCTGTTTGAAACGATTGGCATTCCTTATGTGGGCTGCGGTGTGTTAGCGAGCTCTACAGGGATGGATAAAAGTATATCTAAAGTTCTTTTCCAGGAAGCTGGTATTCCTCAAGTCTCTTATGAAAAAGTTTGGAAGCGCCAATGGGAATCAGATGAACAAGAAGTTATTTTACGCTGCGAAGCGTCGATGACCTATCCTATGTTTGTGAAGCCTTCTAACTTGGGATCGAGTGTAGGTATTTCTCAATGCGATGACCGCGAGTCATTGAAAGCAGGTATTCAAGAGGCCTTCCGTTTTGACCGCACGATAGTGGTCGAACAAGGTATTGAAGCTAAAGAAGTAGAAGTAGCTCTGCTTGGAAATGATGATATCCATACCTCGGTTCTGGGTGAATTAGTTAAAAGAAAAGGTTTCTACGATTATGAATCAAAGTATCTTGACAACACAGTAGAAATGAAAATCCCATCAAATATAGATGAGGAAGTCTCTCGCACAGTGCGTGACTACGCCAGCCGTGCTTTTGCGTCTATAGAAGGCAGCGGCCTTGCTCGAGCAGATTTTTTTGTAACAGAAAATGATGAAATTTATATTAATGAAGTGAATACTTTCCCGGGGTTTACACAATTTAGTATGTATCCTTCTCTGTGGGAGGCAACCGGCTTAAGTTACAGCGATTTAATCGAAGAGCTGATTCAACTGGGTCTGCAGAGATTCAATGAACGTCAAGGCTACTTTTCAGAAGGACGATAGGAGGCTGTTATGTTATCTTGGAAAATTTCAGCTGTTGCACAAGCTGTAGGAGCTCTTAATGACTTAGCAGACTATGCTGATCAACGAGTTACAAGTGTTTCATTTGATACAAGAAAGCTTCAGTCAAATGCTTTGTTCGTTCCTTTGATTGCTGATAATGATGGGCATGAATACATCGATCAGGCGATTGAAAAAGGTGCGGTTGCTGCTTTTTGGAGTCGTGATCTGGCGGATGCACCAGAGGGTATCACTCTCATTGAGGTAGAGGATACTCACGAAGCCTTAAAAGCTTTTGCTCAAAGTTATTTAAGAGCAATCCAGCCCAAAGTTGTCGGTATTACAGGCAGCAATGGCAAAACGACGACTAAGGATATGACTGCATCTATTCTGGAGACAACTTATCGCACGCATAAGACCGATGGGAACTTCAACAATGATATCGGCCTTCCGATCACTATCCTGCAGATGCCAAGAGATACAGAAGTTCTTGTTTTAGAAATGGGCATGAATCATCCCCATGAAATTTCTGAGCTTTCTCTTTTAGCAGAACCGGATATTGCAGTGATTACAATGGTTGGAGAGTCTCACATTGAGTTCTTTGACAGCAGAGACGGAATAGCAGCAGCTAAGTTTGAAATAGTTGACGGTTTGAAAAACGAAGGAGATCTTATTGTTAATGGTGATGAAGAGATGCTGATGAAACGCTTATCGGACCCCCATCACTTTAATCAGACAACTTTTGGCCAAAAAGAAAATAATGATATTTACCCTGTGTTTATTGAAAGCTCTATGAAAAAAACAATCTTTTCTACTAATCTTGATCCTAAAACTGCAATTTGTCTTCCCTTGCCTGGCGAATATAATGTGAATAATGCTTTGGCTGCTCTGGCTGTTGGATTAGCTTTGGATGTATCTTATAAAAATATCATAAAAGGCTTGTCGGAATTCCAGCTCACAGCCCACCGGTTGGAATGGGTGCTTGGTTTTAATCAAAGTCAGTTGCTGAACGATGCTTATAATGCGAGCCCCACTTCAATGAAGGCTTCAATTGGAAGCTTTTTAAATAGTGACAATCCATCACCTAAGTGGCTGGTACTTGGAGAAATGGGTGAATTAGGCGAAGAATCTGAGCGGTATCATCGGGAATTATCTGAGGTAATCGATGCAGATCAAGTGGACCATGTGCTTCTTTATGGCCGGCTGATGAAGGAGCTTTACGATGAATTGAAAGATGATGTTGACTTTCAAGCAGTCAATCTTCACTACATTGAAAGTGATCTGGATCAATTGATTGATTATCTAAAGGATAATATTCAACACAAGGATTATTTGCTTTTTAAGTCGAGCTTTTCGACCAATCTCATCCAGGTAGTTGAAGAATTAAAAATATAAGTGTGAGGGAGAAAACTAGTGATTCACGGAATTGGAATTGATTTGATTGAAATGGAACGCATCCAACAAGCTGTAGAAAAGCAGGCTCGTTTTCCAGAGCGCGTTCTTTCCTCAAGGGAGTTGGCGGTTTATAAAGAAAGAAGCCCTAAAAGACAACTTGAATTTTTAGCTGGACGCTTTGTGGCTAAAGAAGCCTTCAGCAAGGCAATGGGTACTGGAATCGGTAAGACAGTCACCTTTCAAAATGTATCCATTTTAAATAATGAGAAAGGGCAGCCTCAAGTGGTGGATTGTCCTTTTGATGGTAAAGTTTTTGTTTCCATAACCCATACGGATCATTACGCGGCTGCTCAAGTAGTTTTAGAAAAATAGTTTATGGGAATAAAATAGATGACGAGTAAGAGAATGATTAATTAAGCAAGCATTATATAAAAAGATTTACAAAATAAATCTATATTGTTAAAATATCCAATGAAATCAAAAAAGTTGTTCGGAACCATCCAACGTAAAAAAACTAAGGGGAATCATTGATGTTAACTAATAACAAAACTAAGCAATGGGTTGTAAATGCTGCTGTTGCAGCTATTTATGTCGTGTTAACGGGTGTCTTTTCCTGGCTGTCTTTTGGGGCAGTCCAATTTCGATTGGCGGAAATATTAAATCATTTAGCAGTATTTAATAAAAAGTACATTATAGGAATTGTAGCGGGGGTATTTATATCCAATTTGCTTTTTTCACCCAGTGTCCTTTTGGATATTTTGTTTGGAACGGCCCATACTCTATTAGCTCTCTTAACGATGAGATTATTAACAAAGCATATGGCTGAAGTAATGCCCAAAATGCTAGTGAACACTTTAATGTTTGCTGTGTTTTCTTTTATTATAGCTGGAGAATTATATTTAGCATTTGGCATGCCCTTTTGGTTCAGCTACTTCACAGTTGCATTAGGAGAAGTGGTCGTTATGCTGGCAGGTGCTCCAATTATGAGATTGTTAAATGAATACATTGATTTTAACCGACAAATGGAAAATTAATTGACACCAAAAAGGAATATATTTTAAGGAGGATAGCTATGAAGAGAAACAGAATGATGGATTGGCCGGTCGTCAATCCAGGAATTCTTGAATATTTACGTCACCAGCAAATGGAATTGTCTGGGCAATTAAGAGAATTACAAGAAGAGGCAAGCCGAAGACGAGTACCGGTTATTCCTCATGAGACCGTTGTTTTTTTAGATTGGCTGTTTGATTTGACACAGCCTAAGGAAGTTCTTGAAGTTGGAACTGCTATTGGATTTTCGGCCTTACTTATGGCAGAGCGAGTTGTTGAAGGTGGACAGGTGACGACTATTGAGCGTAATCCACAAATGATCCAAGAAGCACTTACTAACATTTCTAAATTTAATATGGATGATAAGATTACTGTGCTTGAAGGCGATGCAGCAGAGCTTTTGCAAACGCTTGAAGGTCCTTATGATTTTGTTTTTATGGACAGTGCTAAGGCTAAATATCCCGAATTTTTCCCAGAGATTATGAATCTTTTGAAGGTGGGTGGTGTTTTGGCGATAGATGATGTTCTTCAAGGTGGCACTATTATGTATGACGAAAAATATATTCCAAAGAGGGTAAGAAAAATTCATCGCAAATTAAATGAGTTTTTGGACGAAGTTCTTACTCATGAAAGTTTAAAAGCCAGCTTACTTCCGTTAGGTGATGGGTTATTAATGATTACTAAAAAAGAAAATCATGACTTTTCTTATATGAAGTCTTAAATTACTGATTAAAAACAATCTGTATGATTAAAACCAATAAAATAAATTCCGAAAATGTTTGACAAAACAAATTACAGGTGGTAATATATAAAAGTCGCGTCAAAACAACGCAGACAAATAGATCTTTGAAAACTGAACAAAGTAATACAACCAAATGTGCAGGGTCAT
>JAUNQW010000055.1 GCA_030535975.1 Atopococcus tabaci
TTGGCTTGTATCTTTGATACCAAGACCATGGAATCTTTGTTTCCTTCTGGAGTCTTCCTATAACGATATAGGGCGGTACTTCTTGCTGTCTTGCATATTCTTTTATTGAAGTATAAGTAAAGGACCCTTCGTTCACAAAGCGCTCATAACTCCTTGGTTCCAAGAGAACGCTGCCGGCAAATAAATCTGCAGCCTCTTCTTTTTGTTTATCATTTGAATCCTGCGCGTCAATAAAGCTTCCAACTTTAGAAACATCTCCATTAACGATATGGCCTAATTCGTGGAACAAAGAAAACCAGAAAATGTCTGCGGCAGCCCCCCTTAGGGTAAGAACCATTTGATAAGTCACATCCTCCTTCCGCGCTATATAGCCATGAACCGGGGCGCCTCGAAAATTGTGTACAATGCTGAAATCAATGCCATACTCAGCAAAGAGGTTTTTCAAGCTTTTTTGCAAATCCCCCCGATTGGTCAACATAATATCCTTCAATTTAGAAACGAGCTCATCAACTTGCGCCACATCAAATCTAGACTCTATCCGCCTTTCGGCACTCTGTACTTTACAAAGACACAACCACGCCCCCAAAACATCTTGATTAACAGGAGTCTTATCAGACATCCGAAAAGCACCTGCTGGGGCTAAAGCTCTAAGCCCAGTCAAGCTGCTTACCCTGAGAATCTTTCGCAGTTCTATGATGGTTTGTTCTAATGAAATCCCATCGGTAATAACTGATCTTTTTTTCAAATAGCCTACAATCTCATGGATTGCTGATAAAACTTCTTTCTCCTCTTCCTGTATACTCTCTTATTCCTGGAGACTCAGTAATTCTGCATCATAGTTTGCTTGTAGATTCAGCCAGAAAGATCTGGAGACGCCAAATGCATACTCAAGCCCCATTGCTAATCCCTTAGAGATATCCTTTTTTCCTCGGATCACATCACTAAGAAATGGTTCGGAAACCCCGGCCCTCTTTGCCAGTTCCTTCTGCGTGATGCCACGCTCTTCCAACAAATCAGCAATTGTCTCCCCAGGGTGGATTAGCAAATCACGAGATATACCACGATTCTTTACTGCCATGATAATCAACCACTCCTTCCACCTCAATTTCTTCACAGATAACTACTGCCTTACCATTATCATCTGGTTTTAAAATCAATCTAACATTTCCAGTGATGCGGACAGAATATTTTCCTGCATTATTACCTCTAAGCGGCTCCGGATGTCCCAGTCCTAAATCAAGGAATTCCCCAAATGTTTCGGCTGCTTTTAAACGATCAATATGTTTTTTTATTTTTCGGACCCAATCCAAAGGGAGCTTTTTTTTCATTTCCCCATAGTCTTCAAAATATTTCTTTACCTGACTATTTGCATACTTTATTTGCAATTAACCACCACCATTCGAAAATGTAGTCTCAACAAATTATCTAATTGGTTAATTTATTAATAGCTTACCAGAGTGTTTGAAATTAAGCAATAGGTTAATTAAACATTCCTGTTTGAAGAAAGTTCTTTGTAGCGCTATGATGGCATATAGTTATTTGATAAGATATATTCCCAGTCTTTTTTCAACGCATCTTCTATTGTTGTATTAGTTCTTTTGTTTCTTTCCTTATAGCGGAGTTGTATTTCTCTTATTATATGTGCCAATACAGGAATTTTTGAGAATTTAGAAAGTTTTTCATGCTCAATTAGGAGTCTTACACCATATGATGTAAACTCCTTTTGTCCAAACATTTTTATTATTTCCGTAATACTGG
>JAUNQW010000056.1 GCA_030535975.1 Atopococcus tabaci
TTAATAAGGATAATATTATTGAAGTTAAGCCTGCAATGGATGCAAACGGCCAGCCATATATTACAGAGCTTTCGGCAACCGCTAAAGAAAACCTATACTCAGACTACGGAACCACGGCCGGAAGTAATGTAGCTATTGTTCCTCCAGGAATTGAATCTAAGATATTGGGGGGTAACAACTACCAATCTGATTATACAAGACAAACGGAAATCTTTAGAAATAATATTTTAAGGACATTTGTAACTCCTCAGTCTCAGGCAGGTAATGAAAGGTCAAATCAGAATGTGGCAGAGTACATTAACGATTCAGCTATTACAGGATTTATTGTTAATGTGGCCAATGACCAGAAATGGGTTTTAAACTATATTAATGAACTGTTAAACTTGCAGATGGAGTTAATGGGTATTAATGATGCTTATAATGTTTACTTCAGCTATTCAAGAGATGATGTTGTTAAATATGTAATGGAACTTTCTGCGGAAGGAGATGAAATCTATAAGAACTATCTTACTAACTTTGAAGAGGAACAGCCTGTCGGTGAAAGGATTGTTAGTGAGAATGGTGTTGAGATATAATATAGATTTATATAAATAAAGTAATAAATTAAGTAATAGATGTGATAATTATGAAACATGAACTTTTTGAAGTTGGATCATACGATTATTCTGACCTGGATAAGCGACTGACAAAACCTGTTGAATGGACGGCCGAAGATCTAAAGCTAATAGCTGAAAACTACAGAGGCGGAATTCCATTGACCGAAGAACACGAAAGAGTCTACATCGGCATTGGAAATAATATAGTCTATGAAGACGGCAAGCTATTCATTGACGTTCCGGATGAACTTGATATGGAAGGAAAAGGCCTATCTCCTAAAGTTGATGTTTTATTAAAAGATAAAGGAGATTCATTTGGAATTGATACTATGAGCTTAATAGATGTCGGCGTTACAAAAAGCCCAAGAAAAATAACCCTGTTGAATTCTGATATAACTGGAGAAACCGGTTCAACTGGAGATGATGGTAATCCTCAGCCTGCTCCACAGCCACAACCTCAACCTCCAAGTAAAGAAACTAATGTAGCTACTACCTTATTATTGGAGAAACTTCAAGGCAAGGATGCGGAAATCGGAAAGCTTCAGGATGAAATTAAAAATTTAAAAGAAGAATCTGAAAAATACGAAGAGATTAAAAAAGCTATTGAAGAGGATAAGGAATTCCTGGATAATAAAGAGGATATCCTAAAAGAATTATCTGAACTTAGAAAAGCTGAAAATGAAAGAAAGATAAAAGAATACGAGGCTAAATATAACTTTAACTATAATGAGAATGCTCAGGATAAAGAAATAATTGATAAGCTGCTCTCCGGTGATGTTGATATGGAGCTAATGGAAAAACTGGCTGAGAGAAGAATTAAAATTGAAGCTAGTAATGACGGCTCCACACCCGGCGGGAGGAATCCCGGAAACTCTGGTGGTGATGGAGACACTGGCGAAACTGGAAGTACTGGAGATGAGGATAAACCTTCTTTCACTACTCGTGAAGAGTACAATAAAATTTTAAAGGATATGGGATTCAATAGAACTAGAATCTAGCGATGATGGTGTATTTTGTTACTTTAACACTGGAGCTATATTTTCATTTGAATCACTCTTTGATAATTTGTTGGGGAGGGTGTCTTTTGGTGTCTCACTCTCCCTTAAATTTTATATTTCGTCTTGTGGG
>JAUNQW010000022.1:0-6474 GCA_030535975.1 Atopococcus tabaci
TCAAGCCCTGTAGGAGCCATATATAAAGGCAGACTTCCGAAGCAAGCAATTGCTTCGGATTTTTTGATGTTGAAATTCTAAAAAATCCACCTCATGCTAAATATGATATAATAGGGTCACTAATTTAATGAAAGGAGCAGTATTGATGTCTTTTCCGTATGTGTTCATCCAATTTATTGTTAATTCTAATGCTTATAAAGGACAGAAGACTGCTTCTGATATCCAAAAAGAAATGCGTAAGTATCCAATAGACTATCAAATTATTAAAATGTCAGGAAAACATCATTTGAGGAGTCTAGGCAAGCTCAGTGAAGAAACAAAAGAAGGAGCTCTTGTCGTTATAGTGGGTGGAGATGGTACTTTAAATCATTGTGTCAGCCTGCTTGAAGAAGAAGGTATAGATTTACCAATAGCTTATATACCAGCTGGGTTAGGCAATGATTTTGCAAGGTTTATGGGTCTTTCGTTAGATATAAAGGAGGCTTTGCATCATTTATTTTCTATTCGACAAGCAAAAGAAATAGATGTACTAGTAGCTTATGACCGCCTGAATGATAAAAAACACTATGCTCTCAACAGTTTAGGCTTTGGTTTGGATGCGAATACTAATTATTATATGGACAGAAAATACAAAAAGCTAAAAAGCAGTTTAGGGAAAAATTCTTATTTGCTTTTAGCTGCTCGAGCTTATATAAAGCAAAATAATTTTTCTTTAAAAATCAGCTTTGATGATGGTCGAATCGAAGAGTTTAATAAAAGTAAATTGGCTCTTATTGCTAACAATCCTTTTTTTGGAGGAGGAATTAATATTTATCCTGAAGCAGACAACCAGGATGATCTCATCCATATTTTAGTAGCTGATAAAATTAAGTTTTATCATCTTATTCCTATTCTCGGACGCTTATTTTTTAATCAATCCCATTTAAAACATAAACATTTATTTTCATATGATTTCAAATCCTGTCGCCTTCAAATACTTGACGAGCAACGTGGACAAAAAGATGGTGAAGTTTTAGAAAAAGCTTTGTATGATTTAGATATTTCTATAAAACAAAGGTTATTTTGGATATAAACATCGTATCCAAGGACCACTTAGTATGATAGAGTAAAAAGAAGAAAAATAGGAGAAGATAAGATGACAATAGGTGTAAATAAAATATATAAAAATATTCCTAATAGTTATATCCGAGCCTTTGATGAAGAGATATCCAATGTGGAAGGGATTATTAAATTTACATTGGGAGAACCAGACTTTGATATTCCGACTTTTGTTAAAGATGCTGCTAAGCAAGCAATAGAAGATAACTATTCACATTATGGACCGACCAATGGGATGCCATTTTATCGCCAAGAAATATGTAATTATTTGAAACGTCATTATGATTTAGAGTATGATCCAAATAAAAACATTATTGTTACAGCAGGTGTTTCACAAGGGCTGTCTAATGCTGCTCATGCCCTATTAAATCCAGGTGAAAAAGTGGTTGTGTCTTCACCTTACTTCACCATGTATGATACAACAATCCGCAGCGCATATGGTGAGTTGGTTGAGGTGGACACATCTAAAGAAGGATTTAAGTTTACACCTGAAAAATTGGATGAAGTGTTAGATCAAGAAGATAACATTAAATATGTTTTACTGAATTATCCTAACAACCCAACCGGTGTTTCATATACTAGTGATGAATTAAAGGAATTAGCTGAAGTTATTGAAAAACATGATGTTTATTGTGTCTCTGATGAAGTCTATTCTGCTTTGACTTACGATGGTTTTAAGCATACTTCAATAGCTCAATTTATTCCTAATCGGACTATTTTACTTAATGGGATGTCGAAAGCTTATGCAATGACAGGTTATCGATTAGGTTATATGGCTATTCCAGAGGATATCTATCAGACTTTTTATGTGGTTCACCAGGCAACTTTAACTTGTGTCTCTACTGCAGCACAGATAGCAGGAGCAGCTGCTCTACGTGATGGTGATGAAGAAGTTGAGAAAATGCGAAAGGCTTATGCTGAGCGTCGTAATTTCTTAATTCCTGAACTTGAAAAGTTAGGATTTGAAATTGCTACACCAAATGGGGCTTTTTATCTATTTATTAAAATACCAGAAGGACAAAATCAAGATAGCAGAAAATTTGCTCTAGAGATAGCAAAAGAGGCTGGTGTTGGATTTATTCCCGGAGAAGCATTTGGAGAACATGGACAAGGCTATCTAAGAATGTCTTATGCATCAAGTATGGAAGATCTTGAAGAAGGAGTTCAACGACTCAATGCTTATCTAGGATAGAAGAAGAGATATGCTATCACAGGGGAGAAATAAGATTGAGAAGTGAATGGAGTCTGGGGCCTGCTCTCAGACTCCTATTGCTTATAGAGAGGAAATTTTAGATGGATATTCAAATGTATGCTGATCACAGTCGTTTTAAATTGCGGACATCTGCATTGATTATTGAAAACGATCAGCTTCTCTTAACTAAAAATACAAATGAAAATGATCCAACCTATTATACAGTAGGTGGAAAAATAGAAATGGGAGAATCGAGCGAAAAAGCAGTCGTCAGAGAAGCTTTTGAAGAAACAGGTATAAATTATGAGATTGATCGCCTAGTATATATTCAAGAGTTATTTTACGATGCATCTTTCCTGCCCAAGGCCTCTCATTTTCATGAGATTATTTTTCATTATCTGATGAAAGCTAATGATATCATGGATTTCGATAATGATAGCTATACTCAAAGTGGTTTTAAAGAGAATCTGCATTGGATTCCTTTAGACGAGGTTAAAAATATATATACTTATCCACGATTTTTAGGTGATCAGTTACTGAATCTTCCGACTCAAGTTGAGCATATGATATCTTATGAAAAATATAAATAAAAAGAGACCGATTTAATCGGTCTCTTTTTTACTAGTTATAAACACATGATCTTTTAAAGGAATTTCTTGGCAAAATCTACATAAGTATCAACGACACTTTGTAAGAAGTCTTGAGTTCCTTCGTTATTAATTTTACCATCTTCTAATAAATCTTGTGAGTTGGCTAAGTATACCTCCGGCTGCTGCAAGACAGGCATATTTAAGAAAACTAAAGATTGACGGATACTGTGGTTCGCCCCAAATCCTGAAATTCCCGAAATTGAATGGGAAGCAACTAAAGCGGGTTTACCATCCCAAACACTGTCGCCATACGGACGAGATCCGACATCCAAAGCATTTTTAATGGTGGCCGGCATTGAGCGATTGTACTCCGGAGTAACGAATAGTACCGCATCAACCTCTGACATTTCTTTACGAAAGCGATTATATTCAGATGGAGGATTTGCTCCTTCCGCATCAAAATCTTCATTGTATAAAGGTAAATCTCCGATTTCTAAGAATGATTTGTCCCAATCACCAGGAAACATATCTGCTAAATTATCTGCCCATTGTTGAGAGAATGAACTTTCACGTAAACTACCAACTATAATTCCTAATTTTGTCATAATATTTCTCCTTCTATATCTATGTCAGGGGGGTTGAATTGTACTAACTATAAGTAATTTTTTTGTGTTCAGCAAATAAAAAGACTCATGCATTAAATAAATTCATAAGACATGATGAGATAGGGAGGGAATCAAATTCCTGTTTTTATGGAGATAAGATTTGTTATTTTTTATATTTCTCCGGGTTATCATGGATAATAAAATCATTGAAATTATCAAAGAAGTCATCGGGCATAATGACTTGTTCTGTTGCAATCTCTTTTTTTTCTAATAAATTTTGAGCATAAGGATGGTTACGATAATCATGCAAATAATAAATTTTTCTAATGCCTGCTTGCAAGAGCATTTTCGTACATTGTAAACAGGGGAAATGAGTAACATATATTTCTGCGCCTTCTGTCTGGACTCCAAACTTAGCACATTGCAGAAGGGCATTCATCTCAGCATGTATGGTTCTCATACAATGTCCATTTTCAATGTAACAGCCCTCATCAATACAATGATCGTCTCCGCTGACAGATCCATTATAACCCCCTGCGATAATGCGTTTATCACGTACGATAGTTGCACCAACCATCAAGCGCTGGCAAGTACTACGAGCGGATAAGACGATGGATTGTGACATAAAATATTGATTCCATGGGATTCTTTCCATATATTATTATTTTCCTTCCTAAATTCACTTACAATTTACAAGTGAAAGTTCTTGCGTTTAAAATATAGCATGTTACTATCAAATTGTAAGTGGAAGTTTCTTATAAATTTATTTTATCAAAGGGAACATCAAAATGAAACTAAAGAATTCATTGTATATAACTTATAAGAGTTTAATTTTATATCTTTGTAAGCCGTTATCTGGCTTTTAATAATATGAATTAATAAAGCTTGCACTAATCATTTGATTTAGATTTTAGGTATGATGGAAGCAAGTATTTAGGATGAATGAAACAGGAATTGGATGCAACGACCTTTTCAAATACTAAAGAAATTTTAACATATGAAAAAAGAAGAAATGAGGAGTAGAAAATGACAAGAAATTTATTAGGGATACACCATGTAACATCAATGACTGATGATATTGTAAGAAATTATAAGTTTATGACAGAAGTTTTAGGAATGCGTTTAGTCAAAAAAACAGTCAATCAAGATGATATCCATACTTATCATACTTTTTTTGCAGACGACATAGGAACACCGGGAACAGATGCCACTTACTTTGATTTCCCACAAACAATACAAGGTCGACCAGGAACTAATTCTATTTCTCGCATTGGGTTACGTGTCCCAGATGATGCAGCTTTAAATTATTATAAAGCACGCTTTGAACAATTTGATGTAGAGCATGAAGAAATTAAAGAAATATTTGGCAGAAAAGCTCTGCGCTTTAACGAACCAGATGGACAAAGTTATCAGATTTTCTCTGATGAACATGATCAAGGAGTGCGAGCGGGTATCCCATGGAAAAATGGGCCTGTCCCACAAGAATATGCTATTTATGGCTTAGGTCCGATTGAAATTACAGTCAGTTATTTTCAAGAATTTTTATCTATCTTAACGGGTATTTATAGTTTTAGGCCTAGTCAACAAGAGGAAAGCCGGGTTTTACTTGAAGTAGCAGAAGGCGGCAATGGTGGATCAATCATTCTAATTGAAGACACGGAATCCCCCCAAGCGATACAAGGAGATGGTGAGGTTCACCATGTAGCCTTTCGAGTATCCGATAAACAAGCCTTAGAAGGCTGGTTAGATCTTTATAAAGAACGTCAAATACCTAACTCAGGACTAGTTAATCGCTTTTACTTTGAAGCACTTTATGCTCGAGTTGGCCATATACTTATCGAATTATCAACGGATGAGCCAGGATTTATGGAAGATGAGCCTTATGAGACCCTAGGTGAAAGTCTATCTTTACCTGACTTTTTAGAGCCTGAAAGAGAACGTATTGAGTCTGAAATCCGTCCTTTTGATACAAGCAGGGAGGAATAAGCTATGAGAGCAATGAAACATATTCATCACATCTCCGCCATTGTCGGCCATCCACAAGAAACAATTGATTTCTATCAAAAAATACTAAGATTAAGCTTAGTAAAGCAAACCGTTAATTTTGATGATAAGGATATCTATCATTTATATTTTGCGCGCCGAAATGGTGAACCTGAAGGGGCCATAACTTTCTTCAACTGGACCTACCCTGATGCGGAAGGTGTAGTAGGTTCTGGTCAAATCGGACGCATAGCTTTCCGCGTACCTAAAGGAAGTTTAAATCGATGGAAAAAGCATCTAGATAGCCATGATATCATTTATGATACTACTAAATTGTTTGGAAAAGAGACCCTCGAGTTTAATGATTATCATCATTTAGATTTGGCACTTGTAGAAGGAGAGACAGAAAGTGATACAGATGATATTGAAGGTTTCCATGGGACTATTATCTTATCCAAAGCAGCTCAACAATCAGCCGATGACTTAGATGTTTTTTTAGGATTAAAAAAAATTGAAGAAGATGAAGACTACTGGCATTTTGAGACAGTTGGTGAGAAGAAGCACCGGGTGTTAGTGAAAAAAGAAGCTTTACCTATGCGCCGTTTAGGAATTGGGACTGTCCACCATGTAGCATGGGCAGTTGCTGATGAAAATGAGCTGGAAAGATGGCAAAAAGCATTGCAGGAAAAAGGCTATGGCCATACTCCTATCAAAAATCGCAAATATTTCCATTCTATCTATTATAGAGAGCCCGGCAAGGTTGTTTTTGAGATAGCAACAGAAGGACCTGGCTTCACTGTCGATGAACCTTTGGATCAATTGGGGAAAAAACTTCAACTCCCTGAGCAATTTGAAGAAAGTCGTGCAGCGATTGAAGCTCATTTACCAGACATCCATATTTAAGGAGAGGAAGAGTTATGTCATATACTTATATTTATGAAGAAAAAAACAAGAACCACCCTACATTTGTACTTTTACATGGAACAGGCGGCCAAGAAACGGATTT
>JAUNQW010000022.1:6574-20632 GCA_030535975.1 Atopococcus tabaci
CGTGGAGCACAAGTCACTAAACATTGGACTCAAGGTCACCAGATTACTCAAGACGTACTCAAGGATGCTAAAAATTTTATAAATGAAATAAGTGAGATAAAATAAAGGCTTGATAATCTTATCTTCTAGTTTAAGGATAGAGTTCTGAGATATAAAGGATAGGTTGCGATGAGAAATAGATATAGGGGGCTGCCTTTTAGCAAAGAGGCCCTTACTTGGTATCGGCGAATAACAGGGCTGCAATTAACTCTAGGACTGATAGCTGTGCTTTTTTTGCTTTGGAACAATAATCGAGACAAGGGAACATATGATATCATAAATCGTTTAGAATATAACAGCCAAATAGATACTCAAGCTATTGAATGGACAGAAGATCATCGATTGCTGGTCTCCTCAGACTTGCATGGAAGGTCAGCTGTGGGATATCTCGAAGATAGCTATTTTGATATCAAGTATAGCTTAAATAAAAATGAGTTCGCTGAGGATTTCACCTTAACTCCTCATGGCTTATGGCTTTTAACTTGGAAAAATGAGAGAGCTTATCTTCTTGAACCGGACAGTTTTCAAGAGCTGGCAATTATATCTTATGAGGGTGAAGGCTGGGGTTTAGCTTATGATGCTGGTCGAGATTTTTTATACATGAGTGATGGGACTTCCACAATTCAAGTAAGAGACAGCCATAACTTCGATTTATTAGATACTTTTGAAGTTCGTACTACTTTTGGTCAAGAGATCACATTAATTAAGGAGCTTGAATATGACGGTTCCCATCTTTATGCTAATATTTATCAAAGTAATCGTGTGATAAGAATAGAAGTTGAACGATTCAATAAAGGAAGAGTAACTAATGAATGGGATTTCACTCCGCTGATTCATGACTTGAAAAAAGTTTATCCGAATATTCAGGAATTGAATGGAATTGCACACTTACAGGAGAATCAATTTTTAGTGACAGGAAAAAAATATCCTTATATTTATAAGCTGTACTTGAATTAAACTAGGTGAGAACACGATTGAAGAGAAACATCTTCAATCGTGTTTCTTAATTATTAACTATAGAAAGTTGATTATAAAATCCATTGGCATGTAGTAAATCTTCGTCATAGTCATAGACATCCCGTAATTCACCAATGAAGAATTGGCGGTCACCTGTATTTTGGTAGTTGGTATAATAGCATTGCATTAAGGATAAAATAGGTCCCTCAAATCGATCCATCTGCTCGTCCTCAATCATATGCAGAGCTGTAGGGGGTACCACTGCTTGATGGATCATTTGATATTCATAAATTTTGTTTTTATCAGTGATCCGTGCAACTTGATTCATCTCTAAATGACGTAAGGGGCCAAATAAGTAGTCGCTTGTGTGAGTGTAATGACCGGCCAGCGCATAATTGCCTTGACCCATAACCATATCATTACGCAGGACAGCTGAACCAGCCATAAGACTAGTATTGTTGAGAGATTTATAGATGGGAAGATTCATTTTAATAGCAGGAATGACCAGTTGACCAATAATGAGGTCAGATGAAGGGATTTCTGCTTCATTTAAAGCGATATTTGGACTTAAATCATCTACAGCGTCAAATTGAATATCGCCTTCAGTTTGCTGGTTTTGTAAAATTTCATCATGAGAAATAGTTTGAACGACATTTTCTATTTCTTTATCTTGCTGGCTCATGATAAGATCCGGTATGAAATTCCAAAGCACTAGGCCAACTCCTATAATAATTAACCCTACTCCAAGTATCCGACTGAGTTTTTGAAGCATACAAAGTGCCCCCTTTTTTATTTAATTATAGAGACATATTCAGTGATGGCAAATAAAGAAAGTCTGGGAAACATCTCCCAGACCTTAAGGATAAAAGATTAGATTATTTAGCGAATTTTTCTTCTGCTTGAAACAGTTGTTAAGCCTAGACCGGAAATGATGGCTGATGCTGCTAATCCCAGCATAGAAGATGCCCCTGTGGTAGGTAACTCTTCTTCATTTTCTTCAGTTAAATTTGAAGCTTCAGCTGAACTTGATGATTCAGCAGAAAGACTTACTCGTTGATCTGTCTGTGTAGAGCCGGAACGTGTATTAATTGTATAAGTTGCTTGGCTGGCTCCAACAGCTACAGGGCTTTTATCGTCTTGTCCTACAGCTACTGGCTGCTTTATTTCCTCATCTTCTACAGGAACAAGGTCTTCATCAGTATCCGCTAGTCTACCGAGTGCTGAATTAACATAAGCAGTTGCATTAGCTGTTCCTTTAGAAATAATGAATCTTTCTATTTCAATCGGTTCACCACGGTCAACGCCCAATTCACCTGAAACTTGCCATAAGGTTACTTCGATATAGTCAGGTGTAATATTGTAAGTCGCATAGTTTTGTGTTGTTCCTTCACGACTGTTTTGGTGAGTATTTACAAACCCAGGGGCATTTGCTGGCTGATTTTGATACATGAATAATGTATTCCAGTAATCTAAGTTTCTTTGAGCTAGTTCTCGATTACCTGTAATTATATTTTCTCCATTAATATTTTCAACCGTAGCTCCCAAGTTTCTGGCTGTATTAGGACGAACTTTAGCAATATGGTCTAATGACTCATTATAAATATCATCATACAGCTTTCTTCCCGCAGTATTTAAAGTGACGAAAACTGTACCGTCTACTTCTTCAAAGGCAGTTACGTTTCCATTTTGAGAAATAAGACTTGATTCATCTGCCCGAGCATTACCGATAGGTGCCTGAGAGTCATATTTTACAGGTTTAGTGAAGGAGTTGACATGGTCGTGACCTGAAAGGACTACATTAACGCCGTGGGCTGTTAATACTTGAATTAATTCATCGCGTGAATTTTGAACATCTGTATCTTGTAGAGAGTGATAAGAACCTGAGAATACCGGCTTATGAAAGGCAACTACTCTCCAGTCAGCATCTTGAGCGGATGCTGATTGCAAATCTTGACGTAACCAAGCCATTTGGGCATCAGAAATCACTTCAGTTTCTTGTCCTTGTTGAGAATCTGAATCATCATTAGTGTTTAAGATTGTGAAATGAGTTCCATTGTAATTAAAAGAGTAGTATGATCCACCCCAAATTTCATTTTCATCTGCTTGTGGAACGTTAATATGGTTGTTAAAAGAGTTTAATAAATCGTTGTAAGTATGGACAGAATATTGGTCATGGTTACCTGAAATCATAGCATGAGGTAAATTTAATAAGATATCTTGGGTTTGACCTAGAATATCTAACCACTCATCTTCTGCATGGGAAATCTCTACAAAGTCTCCAGAGTTCAATGAGAAGTTTAAGCTGGGGTTATCACGGACTGCTTTTTCCATTGTATCTTTTGTATATTGTGGCTCATTTTGAACATTTTCATTCCAGTAAGCATTCTGGCTGTCTGTATAGTGAACAAAGCTAAATGGTGCTGACTCTGCAGAAGCTGTTCTAAATGAACCTACGGGTGACCAAGCCTCTTCACTACCTACACGGAAGTAGTATACTGTATTAGACATGAGATTTCTTACGTCTGCATGATAAATAGTTTCAGCGATTTCTTGAGTGATAACAGTTCCACGACCCCTAGCATTTGCCGCTGACCCACCTGTATAAATAGAGTTATTTGCTGAAATTTCTTCATCTGTAGAGTAAAGATCAAACACTAAATTACCATCAGCATCTTTCTTTCTCCAATTGCCATCCGTAGAGTAGCCATAAATGAGCGCTCCATTAGGTGTTTTCTCTAAATAAGAAGAGTGAGTCAAATAAGTACGGGGAATGGTTTGATTCACATTCTTTGAGAAGTCACGGCTCGTCGACACTTGAACTTCAGATCCAGCTACTGGTTGTGCTGTCGTCGTATACCAAGAAAAGTTCATTTCTGAAGCAGGATTACTTCCTACTTGGTTAATAATCCGCGAAGGGGTTGAACTCACCTCTATAGCAGCTACTTCAGGTTTTTCTTCATACGCTTGGATTTCTTGATTTCCTACAGTCACATAATATTGTCCATAATCGTCTTGACGATGTTCACTAATAACGTTTTGATTGTCATAGCGTGAAGGTTCATGGAAGTCACGTACAGTTTCACCTTCAGAAGGCTTCCACTCTTTAATACCAATATGAATCCCTTCAGGAGTCGCATTGTCTCGATAGGCAGCATCTTCAGCTGCGATGGCTTCTTCATTAACAACCGGAGCAACTTGAGCTTCATTGGCTTGAGTGGCCATGATACTTATGTCAGTAGCAGTAACCGTTTCGGCTGAGACAGCATCAATATCTGGAGCTAAGGCGATAGAAGCTGCAGCAGCCAGAATAGCTAAGAGATGACGTCTTGATAGAGATTTATATTTTTTTGACATTTTTTCCTCCTTGTAATTACCAAACAACAACATAAGCTTACAGTAACAAAGCATTGTTAAAAGCAGGCCAATATTATGTAAACTTTGTAAATATTGTGTTAATAATTATAAAATCTTTCTAGAAGGATGCGTAAAATAAAAAACCGAAGTCAAGTCTACACTTGATTCGGTTCATTTTAATCTATTCGTATTCGATAGTTGCTGGCGGCTTGTCTGTAATATCATACAGCACACGCACTACTTGTGGAATTTGATCAGTGATTTTTTTAGACAGTCTTCTTAAAAAATCTTCTTCAAAACCATACCATGTGGCTTCCTTGGCATCCTCAGAGATTACTCCACGGATGAAAATAGGATAGGCAAAAGCACGTTCGTCGTTAACCTTACCTACGACTTTGAAATCAGGAATGGCCACAAAATATTGCCAGACGTCATATTCCAGACCGGCCTTTGCAACCTCATCACGCAGGATATAATCAGCTTCTTTAAGAATTTCCAAGCGCTCTTCAGTAATTTCACCTAGACAGCGAACACCCAGACCTGGTCCCGGGAAAGGCTGACGTGCAACCATAGGTTCTGGTAAACCCAGTTCTCTTCCAGCCGCTCTGACGTCAGCTTTGTATAATTCACGTAAAGGCTCCACTAATTCAAAGTTAACATCTTCTGGCAGGCCGCCTACATTATGATGGCTTTTAACTAGTTTACCGCCTTCTTTACCACTCTCTTCAATGTCGGCCGCGATGGTTCCTTGGACCAGGAAGTCATGGTCAGATAACTTGGCCTGTTCCTCTTCAAACACACGGATGAATTCTTCCCCTATAATTTTACGCTTTTCTTCAGGATCTTCTATATTTTTCAACTTTGTCATGAAGCGTTCTTGAGCATCTACGACAATTAAGTTAACGTCAAATTCGTTATTGAATACATCCTCGACAGCTTCACGCTCGCCTTTGCGCATCAACCCGTGGTCAACAAAGACACAAGTTAAATGAGACCCTATGGCTTGACTCACTAAGGCCGCACAGACAGATGAATCGACTCCGCCAGATAAAGCTAAGATTGCTTTTTTATCTCCAACGGTTTGTTTTATGTTTCGAATGGAATCATCAACAAATTGTTTTATATCCATCTTTTCCCTCTTTTCTTTATATTTTCTCTATTTTCTCACATCTACCGGCAATAAAAAAGGCCTTTCTTGTAGCTGTTCATTTCTCCAATTGTAAAACAAATCATTTATACTAGTCCTATAGAGTGATAATCTGATAGAATACACCATGATATCGTCATAGAAAGAAGGATGAAGATGAATATTGTTATAGCAGGAGGAGGGGTCAGTGGACAAACCCTGGCTAAAGAGCTGTCGGATGAGGGTGGAGATATTGTTTTAATCGAACAAGATCCCGAACTTTTAGAAAAAATTATTGGGCGAATAGACATTACTGGTCTGGCAGGTAATGCTGCGTCTCCTAAAAATTTACTGGAGGCCGGTGTAAAAGATGCAGATATTTATATTTCTGTTACTTCTTCTGACGAAATTAACTTAATTTCTGCTATTATGGCAAGAAGCATTGGAGCTAAATTTACAGTGGCTCGTGTCCGTAATCCAGACTATACCCACAATCATATGGAGCATGGGCAAAGGGATTTGAGTCAAGATTTAGGAATTAATATGCTCATTAATCCGGAGCAGGTAGCTGCCCAGGATATTGCGCAAATGATAAAATTTCCCCAAGCTAATAGTGTAGAGTATTTTTCTTTTAACAGAGTCACTTTAATTGAATTACATGTGAAAGAATCCAGTCCTCTTAATGGAATGACTTTAAGAAGATTTGGTCAGACCTATAAAGACGTGCTGCTGATTACTATTACGCGCAGAGATGCTGTCCTTGTTCCTGGAGGGAATGCTTCTATAGAGGGTGGAGATAATATTTTTGTTATTGGCTCTCGTCCAGATGTAAATAGTTTTTATAAAAAAGCAGGTTACAGAAAAGAGCGTATTCATAACTCCATGATTATTGGTGCGAGTGATATTGCTTATTATCTCATCGATTATTTAAATATTAATCATGTGGATGTTAAAATGGTCTGTCAAACTTATGAAGAAGCTTTGAAGTTCAGCGAAGATTTCCCTAAAGCAGTCATCGTTCATGGAGATACCTCAGATCAAGACTTTTTAAAAGAGGAAAGACTTGGAACATATGACTCAGTAATCTCCTTATCCAAATATGATGAAGAGAATATTTTAAATTCATTATACGCACTTTCGTTAGATGTAGACAAAGTAGTAGCTAAAGTAAGTAATGTCAGCTTATTGAAAATTTTAGGAGAATTGGAACTTCATTCTATCGTGACACCTAAATATATTATGACGAATCGAATTTTGAAATTTGTGAGATCGTTAACTGAGCGTTCGACTTCAAGTGTTGAGGCTCTCATTCGTATAGCAGATAATAACGTTGAAGTAATGCAATTTTTAGTAAAAGACAGCAGCCGTATCATTGGCGTTCCATTACAGGAATTAAATCTACAAGAAAACACTCTAGTTGCTTTCGTTAGTCGAAAAAATGAATTGATTATTCCACGGGGCCCTAACTCAATCCAAGCTGGAGATCATGTCATTGTTGCGACAACGCTTCCTCATGTTGAGGATATTGATGATTTCTTAATGGATAGCGAGGAAGAATAGTTATGAACTTAAACCTTGTACTTTCTATCGTAGGTCAAATTATTAAAGTGTTGGGATATATCATGCTGAGCCCACTTTTTGTCATTTTAATCTATAGGGAACCGATGGGGAATATGATGAGCTTTATTATTCCTGCTCTGCTTTGTTTGATTATCGGCAGCTACTTATCAAAGGCAAAATATGATCCCAATGATATGTATACGATCGAAGGTTTTATGGTGGTGGCACTTTCCTGGCTGATGATGTCACTATTTGGGAGCTTTCCTTTCCTGTTGAGCGGAGAACTGCATACTTTTTCTGATGCTTTTTTTGAAACAGCAAGTGGATTTTCGACAACGGGGGCAACCGTCTTTACTGATGTGGAGGTCGTTTCAAACTCTATCCTCTTCTGGAGGAGCTTAACTCAGTGGTTAGGGGGGATGGGAGTATTGGTCTTTGTTTTGGCTATTACACCCTCTGGAAGATCTGAGTCTGTCTATATAATGAAAGCCGAGGTTCCTGGAGCAACTTTTGGTAAATTACGTTCCCGCGTTTCTTCTTCAGCCCAGATCCTTTATCGTTTATATATCACGATGACTTTGATTACAGTTGCTTTGCTTATATTAGCCCGGATCCCCATTTTTGATTCGGTTCTCCTGGCTTTTGGCGCTGCCGCAACAGGTGGATTCACAACCGTTAATACCAGTATTGCTCATTATAATAGCACTTCTGTAGAATTGATTTTAGCTTTTTCAATGCTGGCTTTTGGAATTAATTTTAATCTATATTATATGCTGCTTAACCGTCAGTTTAAGTCTTTTTTTAAAAATGAAGAATTGAGATGGTATGTCTCTATTATTTCGATATCCAGCTTATTAATTGGATTAAATCTTTTCTTTAATGGCTATGGATTTCTTCAGTCTTTACATGATGCTTTCTTTTCAGTAATATCAATGATAACAACGACAGCTTATATTTTAGTTGATTTTACCCAGTGGCCTATTTTTCCTCGAGTGGTCTTGCTGATGTTAATGTTTGCAGGGGGGATGAGCGGCTCTACTGCAGGGGGATTAAAAATCTCGCGTGTAGCTATTATTATTAAAACAGCTGTAGCAGAAATTCGCCGGATAACCTATCCTAATCGGGTAGTCAGCGTGCACTTTGAAGAACAAGCCCAGGATCAAAAGTTTATACGATCGATTATTAATTACTTTGTTATCTATGTTTTAATCTTTGGTCTTGGAGTTTCCATCGTCAGCCTGGAAGTTCCCGAATTTATCTCTGCTTTTTCATTGGTATCCGCTATGATCAATAATATCGGGACAGGATTTGGCAGCGTAGGCCCCACTTATAATTATAGTGTCTTTAGCAGTCCCATGAAGATTTTTCTCTCTTTTATAATGATTGCTGGACGTTTAGAAATATATCCCATGCTGATTCTCTTGGCACCAGGTACTTGGAAGCGTTCGTTAAGAAGCAAATAATTCAAAGGTGTTTACTGGAAAAGAAAGAAGGAATAATTATTAATGAAAAAGTTAGTTATATTTGATATGTCGGGTATTTTATTCGACACGGAAAAAGTTCTGCTGGACTCTAATCAACAAGCCTTCGCTCAAGAGAATATAGAATTTACTTATGCAGATTACATTAAATACGCTGGGACCAGTCAAAAACAAAATTTAAATTTAACTATTGAAAAAGTTAAAGATCAGAACTTAGGCAGTAAAATTTATCAGACTGCTCATGAGATCAGACAAGATATCTATCGAGATCAGGGTGCGCCTAAGATGCCGGGGTTGGATGAATGCTTGAAAGAGCTGCATGCTCATTCTATTGATATGCTCGTAGCCTCTAGTAATGATTTGGAAGTCGTTGAGCTTCTCTTAGAAAAAGCAGATATCTCTCACTACTTTAATGGGATAGTGGCAGGCGATCAGTTGACTCAAGCAAAGCCTCATCCTGAAATTTTTCTAAAATCCCTGGTTATGGGCGGGGTGGATAAAAGTGAAGCTGTTGCTATAGAAGATTCCATTAATGGAGTTGAGGCAGGACATCAGGCGGATTTAGATGTCATTATGGTTCCGAACCTCATTCAACCGACAGAAAGAGAGAAAAAGAACAGTTTGGCTGTTGTAGACAGAGTAGACCTCATCCTGCCTTATATTCTTGAAAATTAAAGATTAAAAGAGATAACAAATAAACTGCTTTCTATCCAGATGATAGAGGCAGTTTATTTGTTTAATATTATTTACATACTATAAAGAGCTTGGTTTTGCTTAATATATGTCGTGAAAAAGTCAATAAAATGATTCATTTGTTGGGAAAGAACAGAATTTTTACGGGTAATCATATAGAAGTGACGGTAGGATTCAACAGCATCAATATCAAAAGTAATAAGATTTTCGTTGCGTACATCCTCTAAGACAGCAATCTCAGAAATAATAGAAATACCAAGACCGGCCTTGACATAATTGATGAGAGCCTCATTACTATTGACTACTGCAATAATTTCAAAATTTGCAGGATCGACATCTAAGGCTCTCAGCATTTTAACAGCTTCTTTTAAGGTTCCAGAGCCTTGTTCTCGCGAAACGATAGGTTCCTGTAAAATTTCTTCAAGAGAAGCTTCTCTCTCTTTCATATCCAGAAAGTACTCATTATAAGGAGCAACGATAACTAACTTGTCTTCACATAATTTCTCATATTTTAAGTCACTATTCATTGAGACACTGCCGACAAGACCAACATTTGAACGCCCTTTTAAGACTCGGTCCGTAGCATCGATACTATCCGTCTGATCGACTGTGATCAGCACTTCTGGAAATTTATCATGGTAGGCCTTAATAACTTCTGGTAACAGATATGAAGCCGGTATAGATGAAGCTGTGATTCCCAGATTAGAAGAACCTTTATTTGAGAAAGTATCTTTAGCATTGGAGATAATGTCTGATATGGATTTGGCATAATTATAAAATTCCCGCCCGTCCTTAGTCATTTCAATGCTTTTAGTTGTTCGCTTGATAAGCTCTGTATCGAATTCTTCTTCTAATTGCTTGATATGGACACTGACTGTGGGCTGCGACAGATACAAGTGTTTGGCTGCATCTGAAAAACTTCCCCATTCCACAACCGTCATAAAAGTTTCCAATTGTTTTAAATCCAAGACTTTCACTTCCATTTCTGTTCATTAATAATACGTTGCCAAATGATTTTCAGTATTATATAAATTATAATTTTTGAGATTTATTCATTCCCCATTATATCATCTATTAGCTTTTCCTTTAAGTATATTAAAAAAATTAATAAATAAACTGCCGTTTTAGAGAAGAAACCAGTTATTTATGTTTTTTGTTAATAAATATACTTCATTTATTAAATGTATAAAACAATCTCAGCCAAAATAAACCCCAAAACTACTTGAGTATGAGGCCAGGATAAAATATACTAGTTACGTATTAATAATTTAGAGGAGGAATATTGTGAAAAGATCAATGAAAAAATTATTGCTTATGGTAGTTGCTGCATTTGCTCTTGTATTAGCGGGATGTCAAAGCTCACCGACAAATGCTGAAGAAGGTGTTATGGGTGAGATGACGGGCCAAGAGTTGGAAGATATCCAACAAGATAACGATGAAAAAGAAAAAGTCTTGGTGATTGATGTACGTTCCCAAGAAGAATATGATGAAGGGCATGCTAAACATGCGATTAATATTCCTTTGGACGAAATCGAAGATAACTTAGACCGCTTAGAAGACTATAAAGATATGCCAATTATCACGATTTGTAATACTGGAAATCAATCTGAACAAGCTGCAGAAATTCTAATTGATAATGGCTTTACAGATGTATCCAATGCTGAAGGTGTTAAAGACTTTGAAGGTTATGACTTAGTACAATTTGAATCTATCTTAATTGATGAAACAGAGCAGGCGATTGAAGACTATAACAATGGAGAAGACATTATTTTTGTTGATGCTCGTGCACAAGAAGATTTTGATGAATCTGCATTCCCTGGAGCAATTAATTCAGACCCAGAAAATCCAGACGATGTTATAGCCCAATTACCTGAAGACAAAGATGCACTAATTATAAACTACTGCTACTCTGGTAACCGTTCAGCAGTTGTTGCAGACGCGATTGCAGATGCAGGATATACAAATGTTCAAAATGCTTTATACGGTACTAACGAGTATGAAGATTACGAGTTAGAAGAAAAATAAAATGGTAAGACACGCTTTAATCTATTTTCTCCGAGTTCCTGTGCTAGGAAATGGAAAGACACGTTTGCGTAATTTCTTAACAATAGAAGAAATTAAACTGATGAGTGAGTATTTAGTTCGCAAAAATTTTGATACTTTATCTCAATCTCATGCAGATCTATTCCTATATATCCCTGCAGATAATACAATAGAAGCGCTGATGGATCTGCTTCCAGTAAAAGAGCATCAAGTTTTTTATCAGCAGGAATCCAGCTTAGGAGACCGTATGTATCAAGCGATCGAAGAAATACATGCGCGAGGTTATGAAAAAATAGTTCTGGCAGGTTCGGATCTTTATAATCTGTCTGATGAAATAGTAGAAGGATTATTTGAAGAGCTGGATACTCAAGATGTAGTGATAACTCCAAGTGTAGACGGAGGATATGGATTAATTGGTATGAAGAAGCCTCTCCGTGAGGCTTTTTCTATTGCAAATTATTCACATGAAAATGTGACTGCAGACACTATCCAAGCTATTGAAGCGGCCGGTTATTCTACCTCTTGTATAGGAGAAATATTAGATATTGACGATCGAGAAGATATAGCCAAGGCACTTTCGGGGGATTTTTCCGCCAGCTTTTATAACCAGGGGGAATATAATGCTAACTTTATATTTGACCAAGGACAAAAATTATTAAGAGTTGCACTAGGTTCGCAGATGCACTTGGATAATCAAATTTCCTATGAATACCATGCTTTAGAAGCTTTACAGCCTTCGTCTGCTGTTGTTGAGGTTTACAAATTAGTTGAACAAACTGATTTGATAGGTAAAGGTTATTTGGTAGAAGAGTTTGTTCAGGGTCGTCCTTTAGATTATCAATTGGATATGAATATAGCGGCTGATTTGCTGGCTAAGATTCATTCCGTAGATCCCAATCGTGGGTCTCATCTCATCGAAGCAGAGCGTCCCTTTGAAGTCATGTTTAATGAATTCATGACCATGTTCCAGCATTATAAGGACTGGCCGCAGCGTGATGAACAAGTTGAAAAGATGATTAGTGAGATGTTGGAAAATTTAAAGACATATGATATGACAGCGCCTATTGCAGACCCCTGTATCATCAATACAGAACTGAATAGTGGGAACTTCATTATTAACCCTCAAGGGCGTTCCTGTCTTATAGACTGGGAAAAGCCATTGATTGGTGAAAAAGAACAAGATTTGGGTCACTTTTTAGCTCCAACTACTACTCTATGGAAGACTGATATTATCTTGGATTTTGATGATGTTTTTGAGTTTGTAAGCAAGTATGACCGCTTGGCTGGCGGTGCGGTGGATAAAAGAAAGCTGATTCAGTATTTACAGTTTACTTGTTTAAGAGGCATTACCTGGTGTGCTATGGCTTATGTACAGAATATAGAGTCAACTAAAATACAGTCAGACTCACAAACATTTGAAGTTATTCAGAAATTTGTCAGTCCATCTTTCTTAGAAATGATTCAAGATTATATTGATAGAGGATACAACTATTTGGATAAATAAAAATGATTATATTGATTTAGAATTCAGGAAAGGAAAGATAAATGAGCAAAGAAAAAACTGTGAAAAAATATTGGGGGTTAACTCAGCGGCAGTGGGTTTCAGTTGCGCTTATTCTATTGGTATTATTAATCTATTTCTTTGTGCCTAGTGTAAATAATTGGGTGAACGACGCGGTTGCTATTTTGACAGGGACAGGTTTAGATGGAGTTATTGAGTTTATTCGGGGTTACAAAGGTTTAGCAGCCATTGTGTCAGCCGCTCTGATGATTTTAGCTGCTGTAATAGCACCGATTCCTCAGTTCATTATTACTTTATCTAATGCAGCGATCTTTGGCTGGTGGCAGGGAGCGATTTTATCGTGGACTTCTTCTATGGCCGGAGCAGCTTTATGTTTCTTCATTGCCAGAGGATTAGGACGTGACGTAGTTATCCGCTTTACAGGGGAAAGAGCGCTGGATTCCTTAGATGGTTTCTTTGAGCGTTATGGAAGACATACTATCTTAGTTGCCAGACTTTTACCCTTCATGAGTTTTGACTTAGTATCCTATGCAGCCGGATTAACTTCTTTGAGTTTCTGGCCATATTTTCTCGCGACGGGGATTGGTCAGGCACCAGCTACAATTCTCTATTCTTATGTAGGTGGCCAGTTTGATGGTGGAGCTCAAGGGCTATTCTATGGACTTATCGGACTGTTTGTTATAGCTGTAGTTATGTGGGTAGCTCGTGACATCTGGAAGAGACGTAACAAAGATATTGAACTTGAAGACTAAGAAAAGCCATTACCACTAAGGGAGGATTAAGGTCATCGAGGATTTAAATCATAAAAAAAATTTAAGAAAAAAAGCTGAAAAAGGAAATAAAAAAGATATTTTCCAAAAAATTCTGGTCTTGGGTTTTGTTATTGTGCTTACGATAGTTATCTATCGTTTTATTAAACCAGATGACATCCGCGACCTCATCTTATCATCAGGTGCCTGGGGGCAGTTAATGTACGTTCTTTGCTGGATTTTTTTACCGATGGGTTTTTTCCCTGTAGGTGTTCTTGCTGTTATTGGTGGAATGGGTTTTGGTTTTATACGAGGATCCATTTTAACATTCATAGGGGCAGCTTTTAACTTAATGTTCATGTTTTATATTTCGCGTTATTTATTTAGAGAAACGATTCAGCGCTGGCTTAAACACAAATACCCAGCTATCTTGTCAATGGCCCAAAATGACAAGAGACTGAAACAATTTCTCGTTTTTGCAAGGATAGTTCCTGTTATTCCTTATACTGTAGAGAATTATGTCTTTGGTTTGAC
>JAUNQW010000023.1 GCA_030535975.1 Atopococcus tabaci
GGAAAGAATTACCACCATATTTTCGACTCACAAACCGGCTATCCCATTGACAGCTCTATTGCCAGTCTAACTATCATCTCACAGCTATCGATTGATGGAGAGATTTGGACCAGTCGGCTTTTTGGCTATTCTATCGACACTATCATTAAAAAAATTGAAGCTGTGCCTCATATTGAAGGTATTGTTATGACTAAGCAAGGAGTCTGCCAGGTCAGCTCGGGAGCCAAACATTTAATCATATAAATTAATATTAATTAGATAAAGAAAGGAACATAAGTGATGAAATTAATTGCAATTCCAGGAACAAGTTCAGATAAGTCCACCAATCGTACATTGATCCAATATATACAAAAAAAATACGGCAGTCAGGCAGATATTGAAATCTTAGAAATTAAAGATTGGCCGATGTTTACCAAAAGTCAAGATACAACTTTACCGGACGCCGTTGTCGAGGCTGCTGACAAAATTAAAGCTGCAGACGGGGTCATTATTTCTACTCCAGAATATAACCATTCTTTCCCAGCAGCTCTAACAAGCGCTTTAGGATGGTTATCTTATGGCATTTATCCTTTCGTAAATAAACCCGTTCTTATCGTAGGGGCTTCATATGGACGTCTGGGATCTTCTCGTGCTCAAGCACAATTACGTGCTGCCTTAAATGCGGAAGAACTCCAAGCTCGTAAGATGCCTGCCAATGAATTCCTCTTAGACTATTCTTTGGATGCTTTTGATGATGAGGGTAATTTAGTCTATGAAAATAAAGCGAATGAATTAAATGAAGTTTTTAACAACTTTTGTGAGTATATCGATATGTCAAAAAACTTCGAAGGTAAAGCTGCAGTAGTTAAAAATCAAGATAAATTCAACTGGAAATAAGGAGAGATAAGACATGAAGTTAGTTGGAATTAATGGATCATTATCCGAAGTTTCTTACAACCGTAAATTATTACAATTTATTCAAACTGAATTTGACCATGCGTTTGATTTGGAAATTTTAGACCTGCATGAAGTACCGATGTTCAAGCAATTCGAAGATCAGACAGATCATATTGCAGTTGATAATATTTATCGAAAAATTAATAACGCAGACGGAGTTATCATCGCTACTCCAGAACACAGCCATACCGTAGCACCTGCCATTAAAAATATTATCGAACATTTATCAGTCAGCAAGCGCCCCTTCCAGAACAAACCGGTCTTAGTTATTGGGGCTTCCTATTACGAACAAGGTTCCGGCCGCGCTCAATTAGACTTAAAACAAATTTTAGAAGCACCTGGAGTGAATGCTTACACTATGCCGGGGAATGAGTTTTTATTGAGCCATGCCCGTGAAGCATTTGATGAAAACAGCCGTTTGAAAGACGAATCAACTACTAGCTTTTTAGCTTCTGTTTTAGGTGAATTTAAGGCCTATGTAGAGATGATCACAGAGTTAAAAGGTCGTGCTAAGCCTATCTACGCTAAAGAAGACTTAACAGCATCAGGAACTATCGAAACAACCATTGATATCGACCAAGATGACGATGACTGGGTTGAAAAAGCTGCCGCAGCTACTCAAGCTGCTGAAGGCCGTGATTATGTTAAATTAACCCATGGTGTATTAACGGTTGATCAAATCAACTACTTCCTTGAATCCATGCCTATGGAATTAACATTTGCAGATGAGAACAACCAGTTCCTCTACTACAACTGCATAAAAGAAAGAAGTGAGATGTTAGCAGGTCGAGACCCAGAACAAGTAGGTCAAAGTTTGCATTCTGTCCACCCTGAATCTGCCCGCTCAGGTGCTGAATGGGTTATCCAAGAATTACGTAATGGAGCACAAGACCGTGTGGTTGCTCCAATTCCTGTAGACAGACCTCAAAAGCACGTGGTTCACTTCTATCAAGCGATGCATGACTCAGAAGGAAACTACCGTGGAGTTAACGAGTATATTTTTGATGTAAAGAAAGTTGTTGATATGTTCTTAGAACAAACCAATCAAAAATTAGCAGCCGATGATGGAGCGGATGCTATATCCGGAGCAACTGACGGTGGAGAGAGTGATGCTTCAGCTAATAATGAAGCAGACTCAACATCAGCCGCATCAGAATAAACATTAAATCCACCACAAGGTCTAGGGGAATTCCTAGACCTTTTTTTATCCTTCATTTAATCACATCTTAATATTTATAGAGTAAAATCGCCTCACCACTTGCATGAAATACTAATAGTTGCTATTTCAATTAAAATGGCTTAAAATTTATCATGCTATAAAAACTAAAGAAATCAGGTGTATGTATTGTTTACAGAAGTCTTTAAATCTATTATTTTAGGAATCATTCAAGGTATTACTGAATGGTTACCCATATCATCTACTGGTCATATGATTTTATTTGATGAATTAGTTCCTATGAATTTATCCAAAGACTTTATGGATATGTTTTTTGTTGTTATTCAGTTAGCTTCAGTATTTGCTGTTATTCTGATTTATTTTAATAAGTTAAATCCATTCTCAAGAAAAAAATCAGATCAGGAGAAAAAAGAGACCTGGAATATTTGGTTTAAGGTAGTGATTGGTATTATACCTGTCGGGATTATAGGTTTTTTATTCAAGGATCCGATTAATGATTACTTTTATAACTGGATGACAGTAGCTTTTACTCTAATCTTATACGGAATTCTCTTCATCATCATTGAAAATCGCAACAAAAAAAGAAAAACAGAAGTTGAATCTTTTAGTGAATTAAGTTATGGAAGAGCCTTTCAAATTGGTCTGTTCCAAGTCCTCTCCCTTATCCCCGGCACATCTCGGTCAGGATCAACGATTATGGGGGGATTGATTTGTAAAGTCAGCCGCCCGATTGCTGCTGAGTTTTCATTCTTTATGTCTATTCCTGTTATGTTAGGAGCCAGCTTGGTTCAATTGGGGGATTTTGGCTGGACTTTTAGTCAAGTTGAAGGTGCAGTCTTGGTGATCGGTATGATTATCTCTTTTATCGTATCTTACTATGCTATAAAATTCCTGATTCGATATATTCAAAAGAATGACTTCAAGGCATTTGGCTGGTATCGTATTATCTTAGGAGTTATAGTAATTTTTTACTTTAGCTTGAGAGGATAAAAATATTTTTCTGAAATAAGCACCTATCAATTTTTGATAGGTGCTTTTTATATCTTTTAATTGGCCTTTGCCTTTTATAAGTGTTTAAAGTATTCTAATGAGAGATGGGGAAGGGGTCTGTAGAAATGACTACTATATATTCTAAAAAATCACACAAGTTTTTACTGCTCGCCGGCGGGTTCATTCTTCTTATTGTTTTTATTATCACTGGCAGCTTTTATAATGAAACTAAAGGTTCCATAGATGCTGACCAATGGAACGAGATTCAAAAAGGCATGACTGTCCAGGAAGTGGTCTTAGAAGTCGGCCGGCCTCAAAATAAAACAAAAAACCGTGCCAAAATTCAAGAATCCTATACCCCTGTCTTACAGCAGAGCTCTACTCATCAGGCTGAAACTCCTGAAGGATCAGCAGCCCCTGGTGCAACTCATGATGTTCTAGGATTTATGGAACTTGAAGCTGCTTTAAGTCAAAATAAAGATGTTCTGATGTATCGTTATCTGCTGAATGAACAAGAACACTATATTTATTTTATTGATGATATTTTTCTCATTAAGTACTAATTCACTGTTCCTTAGTTTTTTTCCCTGGATAGAGAAAGCACCGGCTCGTATGATCATTAACCATCCCTACTGCCTGCATGTAAGCATAGCAGATTGTAGGGCCTACAAAAGAAAAGCCGTCTTTCTTTAACTGGCGACTCATCTTTTGACTGATTAAACTTTCAGAAGGGACTTCACTCGCGTCACGAAAGCAATTCGTAATTATCTGGCCATCTGTAAATTCCCAAATATAATCCGAGAAGGACCGGCCTCCTTCTTCTATTCGCAGATAGGCTTTGGCATTATTAATGATGCTTTTTATTTTCAATTTATTACGGATAATCCCTTCATACTCTAGGAGCCGGCTGAGCTCTCGATCGTCGTAACCCGCTAAGACATGAGGATTAAAATCAGCAAATACCTGCCTGTAGTTTTCTCTCCTTTGTAAGATGAGCCACCAGCTTAAACCTGCCTGCTGACCTTCTAAGCAGAGCATCTCAAAAAGACGAAGACTATCTCTGGTTTCTCTTCCCCATTCCTTATCATGATATTCTATATATAAAGGTTGATCACTGACCCATTCACATCTTTTTTTCTCCTGCATACTTGGCCCCCTTCTAACTTTTTTAAACCTAAAAACAAAGAAAACATACATCAGCAAGCTTAAAAAGATGTATGTTTTTGAAGTTTTTTCTATTTAAAAAGCTGATCGATTAAAGCAATATCATCTTTTGAAAGATTGACCTGCATCGTCTTTAGATTGTTATCTATCTGCTCTGGTTTTTTAGCTCCAGGAATAACTGCCTGAATAGGTCCCCGGGTGAGATAAAAAGCCAAAACAATATTAGATATGCTGACATTATATTTTTTGGCAAGCGGCTTCAGTTGCTGCACTTTTTTTACATTGTCTTGGAAACGCTGACCCTGAAAGTCTGCTTGTCCTTGACGAAGATCTCCATCAGGAAAACTTTCACTCCCATCATATTTGCCAGTTAAGAGTCCGGACTGAAAGGGAAAAAATGGAACAAAAGAAATATTATTCTCCTGCAGATAAGGAAAGAGGGACTGCTCTAAATCTCGATGAAGTAAATTATAATGATCTTGAACAACTTCAACACAACCCTCTTTATTAGCTTCTTTAATTTGATCAAGTGAAAAATTAGACAGACCTATCGCTTTAATTTTTCCGGCCTCTTTTAATTCTTGGAGGGCTGCCACCGCTTCATTTTTTGGTGTTTTTTTATCGGGATAGTGAAGATAAAACAAATCGATATAATCTGTCTGTAATCTGTTAAGTGCTTCTTCCACCGCCTGCTTCAAGAAGTCGGGGGAATTATCATGAAAAGTCTCACCATTTACTCTGCGATGGGAGGCTTTAGTAGCAATAATCAAACTCTCTCTCCGGCCGCTTTCAGCAATAACTTCTCCTAAAATTTCTTCAGACCGTCCATTCCCATAGGCATAAGCTGTATCGATAAAGTTGATATCTGACTGAATAATATAATTGACCATTTGGCGGTTTTCTTCTTCATCCAAATCGGGATAAAGATTGTGACCGCCTATAGCATTAGCTCCAAAACCAATCGGATGAACTTGCAATTGACTCGATCCAAGCTGAGTTTTGTGATTCATTTTATTCTCCTTTATAAATTCATGTCATTGAGTAAATCTCTTAAGCGAAGTAACTCCTCCCGGCTGAATGTGACACCTTTTCCCATTTTATCAAAGGAAGGACCCCACTCTCTAATATCATATTTAGGTTCATTCTCCCCCCATTGGGTAAAGGTAAGCTGCTTCGACCAGCCTGTATCTTTCTCAGATAAAACACCCAGCGTCTCTTGAATTTCAAACTTAAAGTCTGACATGTCATTCTCCTCTTATTCTTAATATAAAGTAATAAAGCCAACTTCCATTTTATTAAATACTCGAAAAGTAAAGGATGTAGTCGCCAAGCCGCGGTTGATGATCATTCTTACGGCAGGGTTGTTTTTAGAATGATACAAACCATAGTCATAATAGGGATTAAAGCCCTGCCCTCTTGCATAGATACCTCCCATCAGGGGTAAACGTACCTGCCCTCCATGGGTATGTCCGCTGAGAACTAAGTCAACATCAATATCACTATTATTTACGTATTGTTCAAAAAACTCTGGATGATGGGCAAGCAATATTTTAGTCTTCTTTTCATGTCTTTTTTTCATCTTAATATTTTCCAGAAAATTCCGAGTCTCCGGCACTACCTCATAATCACTCATTTCCTGGGTCTCTTCTAAACCGATTAATACAATTTCTTCTCCTTTAATACTAATAGAAGCTGCTTCATCCATCAGGACATGTATACCATGAGTTTCCAGGGTTTTACGCCACTTATCTCCCTGCATATAAGGTAAATCATTATTACCCGATACTGCATAGATAGGGGCAACTTCATTTAGAGACTGCCCAAGATAACGGATATTATTTTGATTATCGCGATCAATTCCAGAAGAAAAAATATCTCCTGTAATCACGATAAGATCCGGCTTTTCTTTTGTTATTTCTTGACTTAAATGTTTTAAATTCACTCGATGATGGGGCAGATGCAGATCAGAAATATGGCATATTTTTAGTCCTCGTAAGTTCGAATTAAGGTAAGGTATTTTTATATCATAACGAGATTTTACGAATACCATATTCTCCCATATAAAATAAACCGCTATAATGATTACAATCAACAATATTAGCCAGCGCATGATGGTCTCCTTTTCAGCAGTAATTATTAATTATCTTACCATAAGAAACAGAGTGAAAACATCCTTCCTCCATTTTTAGATAAAATTATAAAAAAACAACCTGCTCATTGCGAGCAGGTTGTTCAGCTGACTTTAGAGATTGATATCAGAATTATCATCACTTGAATCATCTAGGTTCTGTTTAATTTCTTTTTCTTCTTGATTTAATTTAGAGTCTAATTTATCTAACTGCTTAGAGGCAAACTCGCGGCCGCCAATACCAAAGGCAACAGCAAAGGCAACGGATACACCACCGATGATAAATATAAAGGCTGTGTTAACAATACTTGAAGCAAATTGTAATTGATCAAAAGCCATAAAAACAGATAAGATAGCTAGAGAAAACTGGATAATGCCGCCTAACCATCTGCTTCCAAAGGATTGTGAAATGAAGTTTCCTAAAATTTGTCCACCAATAAATCCTAGTGCTAAAATTACAATCGCAAAGATAATGTTCGGTAAGTAAGCAATAATTGCTGCTCCAATGGTATTTAGGACATCTAAATTAAGAACATTCAAAGCTTCTACTGCAATAAATAAAGCGATTAAACCGGTGACCAGACTACCTATAATAGAGGATAGTTTAATATCCATGGTGGTCCCTGTGTTTTTTAAGTAGCGGGACAAGTTATCTAAACCGCTGGATGCCAATAAATCAGTCACTAAATCTCCTACAATTTTAGCGATAAAGATACCTAAAACTAATAAAATCACTGCTAATAGAATATTAGGTATAGAAGATAAAACAGCATCCAAGACTCCTACAATGGGGCGTGAGATAGATTCAATCTCTAATGCTTCCAAAGCAACGGTTAGAATTGGAATAAATGCTAAGATATATGCAATTGTTGCTAAAACCTTTGCTATTCCATCATTCTGTCCTTCAGACTTTCCACTTCTTTTTTGACTTGTTCTGGAGTTTTCATCAATATTTTGATCTGTTTGAGGACTTTCTACCTCTTCTTTATCTTTTGTTCCAGTGAAGTTCTTTAACATTCTATCTAAATTAAGTGACTGGGAGAAATTATATACTAAATTATATAAGAATCGACCCACTATTAAACCAATGATCAGCAGCAGTGCCGCACCGATAAGATTTGGTATAAACTCCAAGCCTGTTGAAATCATATTCGAAATAGGCTGGGCTATAGCTGTCAAGCCAAATCTTTGGAATATTCCTGGTAAAAATAAGACCCACACTAAATAATATAAAGCTTGACTGATAGATTTAATGGTTCCCCGAGCCGATTCCTCATCCTGGGCAACGCCCCATTTTTGGAATCTTTCTTCTAATTTAGCGGCTTCCATACCCTTACGTGTCCCTCGACGAATAAGCGCTGCAACAATCCAGGCAACAATAATGAGTAAAATCCCAGCTAGGATATCCGGCAAAGCAGCAACCATACTATTAAATATATTCTGTAATTGCTCCATCTTTTCTCTCTCCTTTTTTATATGATAAGTTTAGTTTATAGGATTTGCTTTTTATTAACAATGAATATGCTTATCCTGTCCGGAGAGATTAGTAGCCTTCTAAAAAGCTTATGCTTAAGATTTCTACTGGATATTTTTCTTCAATCATACGAATAACCCGATTAAGAACTTTTTCAGCTTCTTTCTTCTGATTCCTGACTACTCCCAGTCCGATATGAGCATAATCTAATGAATCATTCCTCCCTACTTCTGCTGCTGATATTTTATACTGGTGATGAATCTTATCGATCATACTTTTTATAACTTTCCTCTTAGCTTTCAGTGACTGATTGTCCCATAGCTTCATTTCAATCTCTACACCCATAAGAATCATAACTCATCCTCCTCTTTTACAAGACTCAAATTTTAATCATTAATATTCTACTCGAACCCTCCCCTTATTTTTTCTTTTGCTATATAATAAAAAGGTATAGAAAGGTTGATAAAAAGTGAGATTAAGACCAAAAAATATTTTAATAGTTGCGGGACTCTTAATTTTAATTGCTATCATTATTAAAATGATTGAAGAAGTATTTGGTATCGATTTAAATATAGGCCGCCGTCAATGGGGACTTATCGACAGCCAGCAATTAGCATTTATCCCATTCATATAAATAAAAACCACACAGATTTTGAGTTAAATCTTGTCTATAAAACAAGATGAGATCAACTTTGAATATCTGTGTGGTTTTTATATGTCTTTATCCAAAGGGTGAATTTTGTTTTACTTGGCTAATTCATAAATAGCTTCTGCATATATAGCTGTAGCTGCAAACAAATCATCAAGATCAATAAACTCGTTGGCCTGGTGCATCGTATCTATGCTGTCAGGGAACATGGCTCCATAAGCGACCCCCCGCTCGATCGTACGTGCATAGGTACCACCGCCGATGACTACTTCATATCCCTCAAGTCCTGTCTGTTTTTCGTAGACTTCAAGCAGTGTCTGGACAAGAGGATCGTCCGCTGATACATAATGCGGCTCCTTAGCATCCCCGGGTGACACATCCATCTGCCCCTTTAATAATTCTTGAAAAGTTTGATAAATATGTTGAGCATCTGTATCAGAAGGGTAGCGGAAATTAATAGTAATCGTACCAGATTCACCCTCTAGGTAATTCATAATTCCAATATTCGAAGTCAAATCTCCCATTACTTCATGATCTATATTCAAATTTGTTTTCTTAGCGAAAGGATCATCATGTAAGTAGTCCTTAATAAATGTTAAATATTTTTTGCCATCAGACTGCAGATCTAATCCAGCTAAATAAGAAGCTAAGTAGGTTCCTGCATTTTTTCCTTTTTCAGGTTGAGCACCATGGCTCGCCTGGCCTGTCAGATGAAACACCCACTCCTCACCTACTTTTTCCACTTGACCGTCTAAGCTTTCATTTTCTAGATATTGCTTATATTTTTCCTTCACTTGGTCTTGGTCATCGCTTTCTGAAGCAGATAGATGAGCCTCTGCATCCTGAGGAACCATATTCTCTTTGAGCCCTGATTGAAAACTAATTAAGCGACGACCGGAGAGGTCTGACTCTGCCGCTTGGGATAAATAAATAGATATATTCCCTTTTTCACCGTTAATAATTGGAAAATGGGCATCGGGAGAAAAACCATAAAGGGGTTGTGGATTAAGGTCGAAGTAATGGTCCATGCACTGCCAGTCGCTCTCTTCATCTGTACCCATAATAAAACGAACTTTTTTAGATAATTCAAGGTCTAACTCTCGAACAATTTTCAGTGCATAATAGGCCGCAATTCCCGGTCCTTTGTCATCGCTGGCACCCCGTCCATATAAGCGATTATCTTTTATAATGGCATCAAAAGGGTCAGTATCCCATCCACTTCCAGCAGGAACAACATCCACATGGGCTAAAATTCCTAGAAAATCATCCCCTTCTCCATAATCAATATGTCCCGCCCAGTTATCAAAATTTTCTGTAGCAAACCCATCTCTTTCAGCTATCGATAAAAAATGCTGCAGGGCTTCAGCCGGACCGGGACCTACTGGGAATTCTTTATCTGATAAAGAATCATTTCTTACACTATCAATCGCAATCAAAGACTTTAGATCTGTTAATAAATCATCCTTTATTTTTTCAACTTCAGCTTTCCAATCAATCTCTCGTTTAGTCATTTGAAAACTTCCTTTCATCCTCTTCAGTCAGCTCTGATTATATCACAGCCTTATTTTTAGAATGACTAGATAAACTTCCCAAATAAAAAAGCCTGAATAGATTTTCATCTCATTCAAGCTTTACTTTACATGTATTCTTTCAAACTTTCTAATTCTTCATCCGTTAATGAGCGATAGTCACCCAGAGGAAGAGCAGGGTCCAATTGAACAGGCCCCATCGACAGACGTTTTAAGTAAACAACTTCTTTCCCAACGGCTTGAACCATACGCTTCACTTGGTGGTATTTACCCTCTGTGACTAAGAGTTCAATTTCTGAGCTCTCAGCCTCCTGGTCTATCTGCAGGATTTTTAATTCGGCTGGCAGAGCTTTATAGCCATCGTCTAAAGTAACACCTTGCTTAAATTGCTTGATATCATCTTCAGTCATAATCCCATCCACCTGAGCATAGTATACCTTAGGTACTCCCCGGTTTGGTGATGTCAAAGAGTGGGATAATTTCCCATTATTAGTTAAAAGCAACAGGCCTTCTGTATCTATATCCAAACGGCCGACAGGAAAGGGGTCCAGTATAATATCCGCCGGTTCCAATAAGTCAATGACTGTATGGTGATAAGTATCTTCTGTTGCAGAAATAACATCTTGAGGCTTATTCAGCATAAAATAAATATATTCTTGGTAGTCAATCGACTCTACCCCCACGGTGATTTCATCTTCATCTGGATTTGCTTTTTCTTTCGGCTTTTTCACAACTACCCCATTAATCTCAACTAATCCGGTCTTGATCAGTTCTTTTACTTCTTTTCTTGTTCCAAATCCACTGTGAGCCAGTAATTTATCAATTCTCATTTTCATTTTTTATCCCTCCTTTATTTAATTCTTAGTTTTTGACGGATGCTGCTAAATTCAGCACTAATTATTTTTTCAGCCAATCTCATTTTCAGAACGAGGTAAGCATAGGTCACCACTCCTGTTGTTATAGAAATGATTAAGACAATGAAAGCATTCATTTTTCTTTCAACTGGAAAAACCTGACCTAATCCCCATGCTGAAAGACCAACAACCAAACACATGACAGCCGTAGCAAGGATAATAAGAAGCGTACGTTTAACTAGCAAGTTTAAATCTAAATGAGTGTGCTTTTGTATGAGAATCAGATAGATAAGAGCTATCAAGGCAAAAGAAATAATTGTTGTAATCAACATCCCATACACACCAAATTGGCTGACAAAAGGATATTGCAGAGCTAACTTTAAGAGCAAACCTGCAAGTAATGTCACTAAGATGGGTCTGACTACATTAATAGCCTTAAGTACATTCGAGAGGACAGTGAACAAGGCCCAGACGAGAGCCACCAGTGTAGATACCTGAGTCACAGTCGTCCCGAATTCACTGTAATTATAAAAGAGAGTATACAAGGGACCAGCTAAGACCGCCATTCCTCCTACTGCTGGAAGAATGATTAACATTAAGAGCTGGATGATATTACTAATTTGTTTTTTCAGGCTGCCATAATCTTTTTCGGCTGTCAGCTGACTCAGCAAGGGTATAGATGCCGTTGCAATAGAAGCACCAAAAGAAATCAAAATCATAATCAATTTATTGGCGTTTGCATGGGACACTCCATAGGTAATTTGAATGTCCATCGCTGATAATCCAGAAGAATTTTCCATAATAGGAGCATAAGTAAACTGGTCCATGAGTTGGGCCAGCGAAATCCCGACTGAAATAATGATAAAAGGCATCGCTGTTTGAATAATGTCTTTAATCAATTGATTAGTGGATATACTGATTCGACCCATACTTTCTTCGGGCGATCGGTTGAGAGCAGTGTCTTTTTTTCTAAGTTGAACAAGTAAATAGAGGAAAGAAAACAGAGCTCCGACAAATGCGGCGAAAGTAGATAAGGATACCGCCGTCAGGACAGATCCTCCCATGACCTGTCGGATAATGTAAACTGACCCAAGCATAAAAATAATGCGGGTAAATTGTTCAATGATTTGAGAAACAGCCGAAGGGGCCATCGTATTATGACCTTGTAAAAAACCTCGTGTGACACTCATCATGGGAATTACAAAGAGTGCCGGTACTAAAGATCTTATGACGACAACACCCTGGCTTATCGAGGCGTTAGGACTTTGAGCTGAGAGGTTGGGCGCAAAAATAAACATAAGACCTCCCGCTATGATTCCAGTTACAGCCATCAATTGAATCGCTCGTTTATAGATACTTTTCGAAATTTCATATTCTTTAATCGCATTATAATATGATATTTGCTGGGAGATCGCCGAAGGAATCCCTGCTGTTGCTAAAGCCAAAAACAAGCCATAAGGGTCATAACCAATATGGAATAAGGCATTGGCAGCATTGGCCGTTTCTTGATTTCCCATCCAGGCCATCCAGGGAATAATATATAAGGCTCCTAAAAGTTTAGAAACAACACTTCCAAGCGACATCCAGGTCGATCCTTCGACTAAGGTACGCTGGGAAGACTTTTCTTGTCTGTTTGAATATGTTTGTTTTTTCATCGACATCTTCCTCTTACCTTTTTCTATATGTATTGGCTGTAACAAGAAATTTAAAGCGGCGGAGAACTTTCTAAGTTTACTTTTTATTTTATATGTTAGCAATTAAATTTTAGTTTTTTATCTTACTTAATTATACAAACTCTGGATTCTTTAATATCAAGATTAGACTATATCTTATAAACTTAAACAATTAATTAAGATTGTGCGTAAAAAGAACTGAAGTCCCTGCTCCAGTTCTCTTTATGCTCTACTTACTTAGCAACAATATTAACTAATTTACCTGGAATAACGATGACCTTCACTACCTCTTGTCCTTCTAGGTTAGCTTGAATAGTGTCATTAGAAAGGGCTAAGGTTTCTAAATCATCCTTACTGATATCTGAAGCAGCTTGATCTTTTGCACGAACCTTCCCATTCACCTGAAATACAACTTCTACTGTATCTTCTACTAGAAGACTCTCGTCGTACTCCGGCCATGCCTCATAAGAAATACCTTCTTGACTCTGGGTAAGTCGCTGCCACAATTCTTCAGAAAGATGCGGTGCAACAGGTGCTAATAATTTAACAAAACCTTTCATATAATCAAATGGCAGACTTGCTGCTTTATTAGCCTCGTTGACAAAAATCATCATTTGAGAAATTGCAGTGTTAAAGTGCATATTTTCAAAATCTTCTGTCACTTTTTTTACGGTTTGATGGTAAACCACATCGAGATGGCCTTCATTAACTGTCGTAATACGATCCCGCAACTCTCCTTCCTCATCCAGCATCAAACGCCAGACCCGGTCTAAGAATCTACGCGACCCATCAAGTCCATCCTCACTCCAGGCAACTGCTGATTCCAGAGGTCCCATAAACATCTCATAGAGACGGAGGGTATCTGCACCGTATTTTTCGACCACATCATCAGGATTAACTACATTTCCACGGGACTTGGACATCTTTTCGTTGTTATCTCCCAGTATCATCCCTTGGTTCACTAGTTTCTGGAAAGGTTCTTTTTCAGTGGTTACGCCAATGTCATAGAGAAACTTATGCCAGAAGCGGGCATACAGTAAATGAAGCACCGCGTGCTCTGCTCCTCCGACATAAAGATCGACGTTACCCCAGTACTCTAAAGCTTCTTTACTTGCCAGCTCTAATTCATTATGCGGGTCTACAAAACGTAAGAAATACCATGATGAACCTGCCCACTGTGGCATGGTATTGGTATCCCGACGACCTTTCATACCTGTTTCAGGGTCGGTTACTTCTAACCAATCTTCGGCATTCGCTAAAGGAGATTCAATTGTACCAGAAGGCTTCACATGATCTACTTTTGGTAATTCTAAAGGCAGCTGATCTTCCGGCACCGTAGTCGTTGTACCGTCTTCCCAATGGATGATAGGAATAGGTTCCCCCCAGTAACGTTGGCGAGAGAAGACCCAGTCTCGTAAGCGATAATTGACTTGACGTTTTCCGAGCCGCTTTTCTTCTAACCAATCAGCCATAGCATTGGTAGCTTCAGCGTTATCCATTCCATTTATAAAGTCTGAATTGATGTGTTTGCCGTCTCCGGTGTAAGCTTCTTTACTTAAGTCTCCACCTGCAATCACTTCAAGGATAGGCAGGTCGAAGGTTGAGGCAAATTCATAGTCTCTTTGATCATGGCCCGGAACAGCCATAACGATCCCTGTACCATAAGAAGCCAGGACGTAATCTCCAATCCAAATGGGTACTTCTTTACCATTGGCTGGGTTAATGGCATATGAACCTGAAAATACTCCCGTCTTCTCTTTTGATAAATCTGTACGCTCTAATTCTGATTTTTTCTCCGACTCTTCAACATAAGCCTGTACCTCTTCTTTTTGTTCATCAGTTACGATATCCCAAATAGTATCTAATTCTGGAGAGGCCACTATGTAGCTCATTCCAAACAAGGTATCAGCACGTGTTGTGTAGACTTCAAAGGTCAAATCACTGTCTTTGACATCAAGCTGGATAGCCACCCCAGTGGATTTTCCCACCCAGTTTCTTTGCATATCTTTAACACTGTCAGGCCAGTCAATCGTATCTAGATCTTCAATCAACTTTTCTGCATATTCGGTAATTTTCAGCATCCATTGTTTCATCGGACGACGATAAACAGGATGTCCGCCACGTTCAGACTTCCCATCAATAATTTCTTCATTCGCCAGAACTGTTCCGAGGGCTGGACACCAGTTAACGGGCACTTCATCCTCATAAGCTAAGCCGGCTTCATATAATTTGATAAATATCCATTGAGTCCATTTATAATAATCTGGATCTGTTGTAGAAAATTCACGGTCCCAGTCGTAGCTGAACCCTAAGTTATTGATCTGCTCTTTAAAACGTTTGATATTTTTTTTAGTAAATTCCGCTGGATCATTTCCAGTATCGATGGCATACTGCTCCGCTGGTAATCCAAAGGCATCCCAACCCATAGGGTGTAACACATTGTATCCTTGAGCTCTTTTAAAACGAGACATGATATCAGTTGCTGTATATCCTTTAGGATGACCGACATGCAGACCTTCTCCTGAAGGATAAGGAAACATATCTAATGCATAATATTTTTCCTTCAATTGATCAATTTCTGACTTAAATGTTTTGTTTTTCTGCCAAAAATCCTGCCATTTTTTCTCTACCGTTTTATGTTCAAATGCCATTTACAAAAACACTCCTTATTAAATTTAATTGTTTAAATTAAAAAAACTATGAACACAAGTCTTGCATTCATAGGGCGTCATCAAGCGCGGTACCACCTATTTTTCTGCCCAGCTTATTAAATTCCGGGCCTCAAAATTGTTAACGGAATCACCCGATTCAATTTACATTGAACCACTCCAAGATAAGTTCGGCAATCATTACTGCGCACTCACACCCCTATGCGCTCTCTGTCAGTTAACTCTTGCCTACTGCTTCTTTTCATCGTTTTACTCGATTAACCCTATTATAGCAAAGTATAAACTGTTTGTAAAAACACAAATAATTCCTTCTAAGTAAAAATTTCATCTAAAAATCCTTTGATATAAAAACTCCTCCACAAATAGTTTTACTTCTTAAGTGTCTACTTGAGGAGGAGCTTATCATGATAAATGAATCTGTATTCATACTTTCTAAACTTTTAATGTTCTCCCTACTAAAATCACGTTGGGGTTAGAAATATTGTTTTTAGAAGACAAAATGCTGACTGTTGTTCCGTAACGTTTGGCTATCGTTGATAATGTATCTCCGGATTTAATTGTATAAGTTCCAGAAGTTGTCTTTTTATTTCCAGCTGACTGATTGGAAGATTTTGAAGTAGATGCCACTGCTTTATTTGAAATCGTTAACTTTTGACCTGTAAGAATCAAATCAGAAGTTAATTGATTAGTCGCTTTCAAAGATGCTACAGTCGTATTATAATTTCTAGCGATTTTGGATAAAGTATCTCCCGATTGAACCTGATAACTCCGTGCTGCAGCTGTATTCGAAGGCTTTGCAGGTGAAGCAGCAGTATGATTTGATATTTTCAAGCTTTGACCTACCAAAATCAAATCAGATGATAAATTATTATTTGCCTTTAATGAATCTACTGTCGTACGATGTTGTCTGGCGATTTTTGACAAAGTATCTCCTGATTGAACCTTGTAGCTCAGTTCCTTGGAGGAATTTGTGTTGGCTTGATTTGACTTTTCTTCAACCTTAGCACTTTGTACAGGAGCCCCAATTTTTAATATTTGACCAATTAAAATTAAATCTGAGCTTAAATTATTCCAGTCTTTCAATTCCTTGACACTGGTATTGAACTGTCCTGAAATCTTGCTTAATGTATCTCCGCCGCGAACTGTATATTGTAGAGCGTCTGCTAGAGGCGTTTCCTTAGATACAGACAGATTTTTATCGCTGCTTGCTACTCCTTTAGGAGGTGTAGTTACAGTACTGTATAAGGCATTATCAAAGCGATCCAGGCCGTGTTTTTGAATGATGCTGTTTAATTTTCCAGCATAACCTGGGTCTGTAGCGTAAGTTCCTGTCAAGGCTTGAGTTGCATCGAGATATGAACTTGCGTTTTCTCTCCAGACACCTTTGTATAATTGGCGGTTCCAGTTAGGCCCACTACGAATTACCTTAGCATTATCTTCAAAGGACTCCGCAAAGCTTGGGTATTTTCTGAATGGTTGAGGTAAACGAATCCAGCGGCCTCCGCTGTACTCAGAAGTCTGCATAGTTACGGATTGACCCTTATGGTTTCCTTTAATCCCGAACATATTATGATTAGGTGCTTTTGAGAGAGCGCTTTGTCCCCAGCCACTTTCCAGAGCTGCCTGAGCCATCATGACAGATGGATATAAGTTATATTGCTCCGCAACTTTCACGGCATGTGAGGCAATTTGATTTAAAAATGAATTGTTTGTATCAATTTGCTTCACATCTACCTGGCGGTTCGAACTAACTCTTTTCTCTTTGACACCGACTAATTGGACAGCCTGTACTTCATTTTTTTGCTGTTCGTTTTTCTCGAGGGACTGCGTGAAAGGCTGACTCTCTGGCAAGTCATCAGCAGGAGATGCCGCAAGTGTTTCAGTTTTCTCTATCACTGCTTCGATTTCTTTAACTTCAACCACTTGAACTTCAGGCTTTACAGCAGCTTCTACTTGTTCTAGCTCTTCTATTTGAGAGTCACTATTCGATGTCAGCTCTGCTTCCTCAAGCTCTATTTCCAGTATTTCTACTTCTTCCTCTTGAGTTTCCTCTTCTACTTTAGCAGATACCGATGCTTCGACAATGGTTGTCTCAATATCTTTTTCAGTAATTACTGCACCATCTGTTTCCTCGACCTGAGCATAAACAGTCTCACTCGTAGAATATAAAGCTAAGACACTAGCAGCAATTAACAATGTATTTCTTAATACAGGCTTTGAAGACATTAATTTGCCCCTTTCTTCCATTAAAATTATTTACTTTATTATTCATAATTACATAGTAAAAATGGTTTTATGTTATCGTTTTATCCATTAATTAATATATACTATTTAAAGAACAATTATTGTTTTTTAACAGATTTGTTAGTCCTTTGTAACAATGTAATAATAATTACTTAAAAAAGGAGTGCGTTATGGAAACAATTTTAGAATTTAGTCATCGTTTGTTAAAGACGGCTGCACAGCAGGGTGATACCGTTATCGACGCCACTGCCGGCAATGGCCATGACACCTGTCTGCTCGCTCATTTAGTAGGAGAGCAGGGGAAAGTTTATAGTTTCGATATTCAAGAGCAAGCCATTATAAATACTCAAAAAAAACTTGAAGAAGAAGGTTTGGCTCATAGAGTCACTCTCCTGCAGCAAGGTCATGAGACAATCAGCCAAGTTTTTAATGAGGAAGCTGTTATCTCCACGGCGATCTTCAACCTGGGCTATTTACCCAAAGGAGACAAATCAATTATTACTTTACCTGACACAACCATTCAAGCTTTTGAAGGTGTTCTAGATAGGCTTAAGGCTGGAGGCATCATGGTGGTTGTTGTTTACCATGGACATCCTGGAGGTAAAGAAGAAAAAGATGCAGTCGAAAATTATTTAAGGCTTTTAGATCAAACAAGCTTTCATGTTTTGAAATATGAATTTATCAATCAAAAAAATAATCCACCCTATATTTTAGCAGTCAAAAAGAGGTAAAAAAGAAACTGCACATAACTTTAGAAAAATCGAAGAAATACATAATAATCAAAGCAAAAAAATAAGAGAGCCGACAAATTTTCTAAAAAAATTGCCGGTTCTCTTTCAATTTTAAATCTGATTCTTTTATCTCAGTTTTTTCATTTAACTAGTTAATGATTTCTTTAATGCGCTTACTTTATCTGTTCGCTCCCAAGAAAGATCTAAATCTAATCGGCCAAAATGGCCATATGCAGCTACCGATTGATAAATAGGTTTGCGTAAATCTAACATTTCTATGATGCCTGCTGGACGCAGGTCGAAGTTCTCTCGAACAGCTTTTCTTAATTCGATGGCAGTAAAGTCACTCGTGTCAAAAGTATTGATAGAAATAGATACCGGCTGCGCCACACCAATAGCATAGGCTAACTGAACCTCACAACGCTCACTTAATCCTGCTGCAACAATATTTTTAGCAATATATCTCGCTGCATAACTGGCTGAACGATCCACTTTTGTAGCATCTTTACCAGAAAAAGCTCCACCGCCGTGGCGTGCATATCCACCGTATGTGTCTACAATAATTTTTCGACCTGTTAAGCCTGCATCTCCTTGCGGTCCGCCCATTACGAAACGTCCAGTGGGATTGATAAAAAACTTTGTTTCTTCGTCTAAAAGATGTTCAGGAATGACTTCATGAATCACATGCTTTTTAATATCATGATGCAATTCATCTTGAGTAACATTCGGGTGATGCTGGGTACTCACTACCACTGTATCTACTCGAAGAGGCTTACTGTTTTCATCATACTCAATCGTTACTTGAGCTTTCCCATCTGGTCTTAAATAATCTAATACTTTATTTTTACGTAAATAAGCAAGTTGTTCTACTAATTTATGAGCTAAAACGATTGGCAGAGGCAGGAGCTCTTCAGTCTCATCAGTCGCATAACCAAACATCAAGCCTTGGTCCCCTGCTCCGATTTGACTTAGTTCTTGATTTTCAGATGACTCATTAAAGTCTAGAGCTTCATCTACACCTTGTGCTATATCAGTAGATTGTCTATCAATGGACGTGATAACTGCACATGTTTCAGCATCAAAGCCTACAGAAGTATCTGTGTAGCCTATTGATCGAATGGTCTCTCGAACAACATTTTGAACATCGACTTGTGCATCAGACGTAATCTCACCTATGATAAAAACAAGGCCCGTTGTAACAGCTGTTTCACAGGCTACTCGTGCCATTGGATCTTGTGCTAAATATGCATCAAGAACAGCATCTGATATTTGATCAGCTATCTTATCCGGGTGACCCTCAGTTACTGATTCAGATGTAAAAAGACGTTTTTCCATATTAACCCTCCCCATATTCCTCTTCATTAATTACTAGCTTACAATGTTACATATTACCATATTTATGAGTTATAATTAAATAGAATTTTACTGAATGTTTTGGAGTGATACCATGTCTATACTTAAACTGATATCTAAAATTACTATGAACGGATTTGTATTTATTTATCCACTACTCCTTATTCTATTACCCATTATATATGTGACCTACCTTGATTCTCCAAATTTACTAATCATTTTTATAATCTATACCTTTATCCTGATTAATCAACTTATAGAAAATCAGCTCACTAATCAAACCTTGACGAAAGAAAGAAAACTTTTTATTTCCAACTTTTTATTAGAAATATTGAATTTAGGAATTATTATTCTTTTGGGAATAAAATATTCTATATGGATTTCAATTTTACTCCTAATGTACACTCTTTTAATTCATATTCAATTTATCTTTGTCCAATATCACTTGACAATGTTAGGTATTGTCATCCTTACTCTATTTAATTCATTTATTTTACCTTTTTCAATTTTCCAACTGCATTTGGATTTTATACCTGCTCAATTAATCCGAATATCCGCAACATATATTATCCCTATTTTTATGTTAGAGTATGAACGGTTTGCCCGAAAATTAAATAGGGACGGCATACTGCATCCTATTTTTAATCATAATTGGCAAAAGAAGATACTCAGTCTCAGCCTCATATCTTCGTTTATTGTTACCTTCTTAATACTTTGGCCTATTCATACCTGGATGACCTTCATCCTACTCATGATTCCTTTATCCACCGTAATATGGCAGCTTAAAAGTGAATCTCGAGCCCTGAAACATCTTGTAAGAAAGTATTTCATCATTTTCATCCTAGTTTCTAATTGTATCTGGGCTATTCACTTTATATTTATTATC
>JAUNQW010000024.1 GCA_030535975.1 Atopococcus tabaci
ACCTGCTATCAGAAGTGTTACTACTAGATTGGGAGTAAGAATGGGTAATTCTACAGCACTCTCAATGTTTTGTTTGAACAGTAAGGCAACAACAACTGCCAAAATAACTCCTGCAAAAGCACCAGAAACACTTAATATCGTACTTTCCTTTTGAACAATGTTAAGCAATTGCTTCTTACTGGCACCAATTATTTTCATTGCCTGCCATTCATCACTTCTTGATCGAACCATTATTGAAAAGACAATAAATAAGATAACTAAACTTAAAATCCACAATAAGATAACGATGATCAAAATATATTTTGTCGTTTGAGACATTTGATTGGAAAACATAGAAATCATATCGCTAGTCGACTGGGCACGTACAGAAGTTCCTGCTAATTCACGATTGATATCCGCAACGGCTTGGGAAACTTTAACAGAATCTACGGTGTCTACCATGATATTTGAAATATATTCATCAGAATTAGCTTCTTCCGCAACTAAGCCAAATTCTTTTGCTTTCTCAGCAATCTCCCTGGCTTCTTCTAAATTTAAAAACACGCTTTCATCAAAACCCAGTCCCGTATCACTTAATTTGCCTTTAATGGTGTAATTTTTATCATAGACTTGGATTGTCTCCCCCACTTCACCCAGTATACTCTTACCAGCGAACACCTCGTCATCAGCTAAATCCCCAGAGACTTCTTGAGTCAGCCAAGGTTTGACTGAAAAGTCAGTAGCAGAGTCAATTCCTATAATTTGTATAGGTGCTGTGCAACAAGATGCATCTGCAGAAGTTACATACACTTGTGGAGAATATTTTTCTACCGAATCTACTTGTGCTATTTGTTCCATATATTCTTTTTCCATATAAAAATTACTAGGCGTCCCAGAAATTAGTGCGCCTTCATATTCATTTTCTGAATCCCTCGGCATAACAATAACATCTGCCCCCATCCTGGCTTCCATCGACTGCATCCCGTTTCTTAAACTCATCGTTATAAAAGTTGCCAGGAAAAGACTGAAAGCTAAGATCATTACCAAAATAAAAATGCTCACACTACGCCCGAATTGATTTTCCAAATTCTTTTTTGGTAATTCATTTAATAAGTTTTTCAACACATTCACCTTTATCCATTAATTTAAATGAGTATCGTTAGGTAATTCACTAAGAGACTTGTATCTAAACAAAGCTATACCATCTACAATAATATAGGCTATCCAACTGATCAACCCTGATGAACGCATTAAATCATTACATACCATAGTTGGAGTACCACAAGTTCCAATAATAAATGTGATCACTGACAAACCAAAGATAGCAATTAAAATTTCCACCATATTAATACCTAAAGCAACAGATGGACGTTGGAACAGTTTAATAATACCTGTAATAATAAGCATAATTGCTAATCCAATAACTACTCTGTGTGTCCATATACATTTCATAGCTGGGCCTTGACCATCATGTTCGCAAGGTACCGCCACTGTTAAGTACAATCCGGCTAAAATCACCATAATTGCAATTGAAATAATTGAAAATAATTTATCTTTTTTCATCTCTTTCCTCCTCTAATTCTATTAATTCAAAATCATCTTACCCTTTTGTTAATTGTTTCACAATTGCATTTTATAATTATACTTATGATTTTTATCTATATATAAGAGCTCAAGAACAGTGTTCTTGAGCTTAAGAGGCATAAGTGAATTTGATTTTATGATTCATATTGTATAAAAAAGGATAGAAAAAAATCTCAGAATAAATAAAACCGTATCAATCAAATAGCTGAAAGCTTGATTGATACGGTTTTTAAAATTATTTTTTTGATAAAAAATGATCCTACAATTCTAAATTCTTTCTCATTTCTTATATTCATAAAATTGCTTAATTTCTATACTATTCGTATCCGCAATTTTAATAATGTCTTCTTTATCTTCTAAATTAAAGTATTCAATTGCAATACCACAGGCTTTTTCTACTTCAGGAGGCGAGAAAGAAACTTTACATTCAAAGCCTTGCTGGCTTAGTAACTTAAACAGTGCTGTGCCTTTGGTAACATCTTCAAAAAGAATTAAATGTTGAACGGACATTAGGCAATCATTTCCAAGAAGGCTTGAATACGAGTTAACATCTGCCCGGAGCTGTCATCGCCGTAGTCTACTTCCAAATGGATATTAGGAATTCCCTCTTCATCCAAAGCTTTCGATACGAAGTAGTTCTCAGTATCAAAGATTTGACAGAATTTTAAGTTGATGTCCATCACACCATCGATTTGATATTCTTCACTTAGGCGCAGTAAATCGTCCATTCGTCCTACATTAGGTGTGAAACAGGCACAGTGAATGCCATTGAAATATTTATCTGTTGTATGTTCCAGCATGTCATCAATGGAATCTGCATCTTCCGAAATTAAACGTTCGTGAAGACGTAAACTTGAACAAGTTTCTTCAGCGACAACCATGCCGCCCGACTGTTCAATCATGTTGTTAATATTCCATCCCTGCATCCCTGTTGGAGAACCAGAAATCAATATACGTGGTGTATCCTCTTCTACCAAGTTAATACCGCGTTCCACACGTTCATCCAACTCGTCACATAACTGATTGACGAGCTCAGCATACTGCTTAGGTGCTATATAATTTGTACACTCTTGCACAAGCAGACAGTCTTTCCCACTGATTGGAATGACATCACCTTTACGAAAACTCCACATGCGGTTAATCGCTCGGCGGCGGTCATTTAAGATCTCAATGGATTCTCTCAGACTTTCTTCTGTGACTTCAAAACCAGTGACTTCTTCTAATTTTTGAATCATGATATACAATTCATTTTTAAAATGTTCAAAGTCGGAACGTTCTTTTCGTTTTGGTAAATAGATAACATGCATATCCGTTTCCGCATCATCATCCATAATTGCCCATGCTTTTGTTTTTGCATCACAGGAAGTTTCCCCAATTAATAAATCAGCATTGGCTGCATAAGGACATGCTTTGGCCAGACGAGCACTGATAGATGCACGTACTAAGGGACAAGTATTGGGCGGCATATATTGTTCTCCCATTTCAGCAAATGTTGAGTTAGCAGAACAAAGACCTAAAGGAACAGCGCCTGCTGCGTAAATTAACTCATTAGGGATGTGAGCACAGTAGGTTCCGACCAATTTTCCACCATTCATTTGATAGGTTAAAACTTTTTCCAGCAAACCTTCCCCATACTGTCCCACGATGGAGTCAAACAGAGGCATCATTTCTGGTCGATCTTCACTCTCTTCATAGTAACAGGCATATTGTGGTGGCAATTCTGTTGCTAATAATTCAGGATTGTTGATATCAATTTCTAGAGCACCCCATACATCTTGTTGAGTAATAGTCATTTAATCTTCTCCTTCATATTTCAAATAGTTCTCTTTAAATAGTTCACAGCGGTTAACATTAAATTTGGGTTGTTGACCAACAGGGCGCTGATATTTTTCTTGAATAAAATTAAAGCCCCTGGATTCGGTCACAATATGAGATTCACCTTCACAAAATCGGCCTTCTAAAATTACCTCCTGGTCAAAATGTTGGAAGATTCCCGCAATTTGACCCAACTCAATAAAATTTTGGTCTTTTTTCTTTTGAAATTCAACAGACTCTAAGTATTGAATGCGTTCATCTAAATCAAAAATATATTGAGTAAAGTACTGATATTTATTAATATCAGATGGAGGCAGATTAGAATATTGTATGTCTACTAATAACTCAGAAATACGTGCAGATTTTTCAGTTACTTGAATAAATTGCTCTTCATCAAACTCTTTTTCAAATGTGTCTTCAAGAAAATTAATGAGCCTGTCTGGATCTTGATAGACATAGACTGGATCGAAATGTTCTTGAATGACCTGAGTTCTTAACGGACAATAATCATCGACGATAAAATAGGAAGAGGCATACATAAAAGGGCATTTATCCCGACGTAAATATTCAACTGTTGAATTTAACATAGAGCACAGGGAATGTTCTTCTTCTACAACATAATAATCGATTCCATAAGCTCGGATAGGCAGAACATCAAAAGAATAAATAATTTCCCAGGGAATATGGCCGAAGTAAGAAACGACCGGCATTTCACGGCTTTTATAGATAGCAGCAGGATAAGCTTCTCGTCTTAGATTTTCAATCATTTAGCAGAACAAGCAGCACCGATTGCTCCTGCATACCTTCCGTCATCATGGCTGTATACTGTGGCATCTAAACGTTCTCCAAGCTTATCCATCAAAATTTGATTATTACAAAATCCGCCTGTTAAAAAATAATCACCTGTTGCTCGCTTACGTTTTACTAACCCGGCTACTTTATTTGCAATCGAATTAATAACGGCAGCACTGATGTCCATCTTAGGTTTACCTTCTCCCATCAAAGAGATGACCTCACTTTCTGAGAAAACGGTACACATGGAATTCAATTTTAAATCTTGATCACCTTCCACAGATTGATCAAACATCTCTGACAGAGTGACACCCAGCCGGTCAGCCATAACTTCAACGAATCGTCCAGTCCCTGCCGCACACTTATCGTTCATTAAAAAATCACTGACCATACCATTTTTCATTAAAATAAATTTGGTATCCTGTCCACCGATATCAATAATATTTAAAGTATCGCCGAAAAGAAATTCTGCCCCTTTAGCATGACACGTAATCTCTGTCACACTTTGGTCAGAGTAAGGGACTGAAATCCGACCATAGCCCGTAGCTACTACAGTGCTGTCATCGACATAGCCTCCCTCATCTAACCAAGAGTGAATCCATTCACTGGTTTCCCGCATATTCCAACCACTTGGCATGACTTTCTTTTCTATAATTTCAGATTTTTCTTCATTCAGTACAACTACTTTCGAAGCTGTCGAACCAATATCTATACCTATGTTGTACATTCATCCCACTCCTTTTAACTTATGGTTTGGCAAAACCCAGAGCAATTCTAGCTACACGGCTTAACATTTCAGGATGCCAGGCCGGTTCAAATGTTAATTCTATACCTGTTTCACTTAAACCGTCTACTTTTTCTAAGGCTTCTTCTACCATCTCGATAATATGATCACTCAGCGGACAAAAAGGGGTTGTTAATGTCATCCTTACAAAAACATTATAATCATCATCTGTTAAAACATCGTATATTAAACCCAAGTTGACGATATCAATCCCTAATTCCGGGTCTAATACAGTTTCTAATGCTTCCATCACTTCTTGATATTTTTCTTCATTTTTTTCTTCAAGTTTTATAAAATAGCTCGTATCTTGAAAAACTTCAGGTCTGTCTTCGATAGAAGGCTGATGATTTCTTACATCTAAATCATCAAATAAAGGACGCGCGATGTGATCCATCTTATTTTTCTCTATTTCTTCATCTTTCATGGGTGATGACCTCCTGTTAAATTTTCAATATAATCCTATTTAAACTTAACAGTTAGTGAAAGTCTTAACAACACCATTTTTATTTGATTAATAAATAATAGCTCTATACTTATGATTATAATAAATAAGACATCGAATCCGGGGACAGATTTGATCTCTTATTATCAATTACCTTCTTTTTTCCCCGATTAATTCATCATTTACAAACGTTTTCAAAACTGGTTTTAACTCAGTTAAGTGATTGGTCACAGGACAATCCATAAATTTTTCTACCATAGGCTCAATGTGATCTTGCGGAAAAGATTCTGGCACTGATACTTGAAGATGATATTCTGGAAATTCATCCCTTAATATATCTTCCACTTTAGGTACAAGTTTTAATGAAACTTGACTGTAATCAATATCATATTCTCGGCAGTATTTAGCTAAATTGACACCCTGGCAAGTTAAAATAGCTGTTAAAAAAACTTTCCAGGGGCTGTAGGATATATTGTAGCCCCCTCTTTCTTCTTGATAATCAGTTAAGATAGTGAATTCACCGTCATCAATTTTAGTTTTAGTAATTAAACCGCTTGGATAGGTTAACTCTAGTTCGTCGGACATTTTGGAAATGCTCCTTTCAAATTTAACTTTCACAGCTTAAGCATATTACTGTTCAATAGCTTTGGCTAATTATAAAAACTAATAAAACTAAGAGTCGGTTAGAAATCCCATTCTTCGGGAATCTGTTCTTCTTCCAAAGGTCCAATCGGTCCATAGCTTGATCCATCAGCGTAGTTAATAGCAATACCGGGCTGGCGATTAGGAACATACAAATTAAATTGAAGGCCTTCTCCGGCGTCTTCTATTGAATAAGCTTCCATATAGATAGCTGATGCCAGTAAATTCGTCGATTCATAGACAGGAGTTACCCGGTACTTGACACTGTTTCCAGTTTCTTTCATATAATTCTCGACATAATTCTCGATTTGCACCATCACCACCTGGTTGAAATACTGGGTCCCTGTCATTAGATTTTCCGGAGTATCATTGTAAGTGAATTTGCGGGCGATTAAGTGGCTGCGATTATATAAAGCTCCATTAGGGATATTGGTATAAAACTTCTGATTCCAGCCGCTGGGATGAATCGAAGAAATATTGGGTCGCTCGCTGTAAGTATATAAGCCTTCTCCAAGTATAGCCACAGCTGATGTGTTACGGCCTAGCCAATCCAGGGCCCCGATAACTTCATAAGCTTCTAAGACATAAGTATCCTCTTTTTCGAAATAAGGGATATTACCATTTATTTCGATATAGGCCTGACCTTGAGGGACCTCGTGAATCTCTGTGAGCTCCTGGGGAAGTTCTTCTTTTTCAATTTGAATAACAACAGCTTCATATATTTGTTGAATCTCTTGAAGATCATCCATACTGCAGGCTGATAAAAACAAGTTTGAAACAAGCAGCAATAGAATCACAAGTTTTTTCTTCATTAGATAAATAACCTCCTTACAATTTCTAAACAGATTTAAATACCTCTAAAGACAGGTTTTCCACCTGCTCTAGAGGTATTTATTTTTAATCGCTTCTCTTCATTAGGACTGTTGGTCTATGTATTCAGAGATAGATAGCATCGCATTAAAAGATGATACGGCGAAATCTCGTGAGGCTGTTGAAAAAGGACTTGTATCTACTGCAATTAAAGTAGAAGCCGCTTCATTTTCACTGGACACATCAGGAGCGAAAGTAAAATAGACTAATAAAGGAGCTGCTTCCAAGTCTACTTCTTCAGGTGATTCTGTCAAAACTCCTGCGTTTGTTAATGGCAGTCCTTTATACTGCATCTCTGAGACACTAAAAACATAGGGGGCTGGTTCTACTGCAATTAAATCAGCAAGACTCGTTACTTGATCTGTCACAACAGAAAAAGGCATTGCTGTGTTTGGGTCCATGGAATGCATACCAGGCTGCACTGATGCAAAAACCAGCTTATCATCCACAAAAGAAGTTACTATTCTTGAAAAAAAAGCTGGCATCTCGGTATCTTCTACCTCTGAACCGTCGGAGTTAAGGTATCTGAAATCGATCTGGCGAGAGCCTTCTTCTTCACCATAATCGTGAATCTGCACATGATTTTTCCCTTCAAAAAAACTCAATATATCATCTGGGTGACTTCCTTCTGTGTTTTCTATATCACCGAAGTCTGCCAGTTTATATTCGTTAGACAGTTCTTCAAAATCTCTCCAGCCCTCCATCCCTTGGTCATTAATAAATGTATCGGTCGTAATGAGTGGAGCATATTCTGGAATTAACGAGGGGGCATCTTCCAACTGACTGACCAAGTCTTGAAAATCAGCATCTGTCTGAGTGCTTTCTTCATTTCCATCTGATTCTTCTATTACTTCTTGGCTTTGAGATTCTATTTGACTTTCACTTGAACTTATTTCAGAATCACCTGCTTCATTATTTGAACATCCTGTAACTACTACTAAAAGTGCGATCAATATATTATATTTAATATTCATAAATATCTCCTTCATATGTACAGATAGAAATGGAATGGTTATTCTTCTCTTTCAATCTCTAGGATTTCGGGTCTTTGACCTAAATGTTCTTCGATATAATCCATAAAAAAAGTGGAATCTGAAAATAATTGAGGAGGTATACTTACTTTTTCATCCTCTTGATAAGAGCTAGTATGTAAGAAGGCTAAATAGGTGGTGCGTTGTTTTTGGCCATACCGATTACTTGTGACCACTCTTAAATAAGAAATTGATTCTAAATCCCGCCATTCATAGAAATTACCATCTGCAAAGATCCCTCGGTCATTTAATTTTAACAAAGGGACTGCTGCTTCCATGATATTCCGCTCACGCTTTTGACGGTACACCCATGCTGCCGCTGTTCCCAGAACAAAGACTGAGAGTATGAGATGAACATAGGTGAGTTCCAAACCTAAATTATTATAAGCCCAGTGCCGGATAAATGTAAAAGCAAACACCAGCAGCATAATTCCTATAAATACCCCATTTTTAAATTTATTTTCAGATTCAGGATCTCCCAAATCATAATAAATCAATTCATTATTTTTATAGTGACCTAAACCGCCAATTTCACGACGAATTTGACGTGGGCTCTTTTCTTCTTGTGACATAAATGCTCCTTCTTGAACTTAAATGATAGAAAGATTAATTAATTGTAGTTAGTATTATATTAACAAAAAAAGCCCAGGATTTCTCCCAAGCTTATTTTTCTAATCGCTACCTTTTTTAAGGACAACCCTTCTGCAGGCGATTTCTTTCCTCAATAATATTTTCATATTGTTCCAGAGACAATACAACCCCACGTATTTCATCATGATCAAATATATAAGCACCTGATTTTTCTTCATGAGCTACTTCAAAAATTTTGTTGGGATCCTTCTTCAAATCATCAATAGAATAAATCGGGATATCCGCTCTACTTCTAGTCACTCTCATATTATCCTCTCCTTAGGCGAAATATAAATCAAGTTTAAAAAGTTGCTCAAAAAAACTCATTGAAATGAACCTGTTCTTTATAATTTCCGAGAAAACAACATTTTTTATGCATCATTCTCCAAGTAGTGGATAGCTTGAATGATTGCTTCAGTTGTAATATCTGGAAAAGCTCCTATAAAAGAAGTGTTGTCTGAAGCAGCAACTGACGCTATGACCGCAATCTTTTCATCTTTATTTTCTTTAATATTAAAATCTGACAATTTAGTCAGGAAGTCATTTTGCTCGTAAAATAATTTAAGTTCTTCTATCTCCTTGTATTTTTTCTCTACTGCTAATTGAACAAGTATTCCATAAGCTACTTTAACGCCATGCGGAAAAGAGCGTGTTTCAGCTACAGAAGCCATTCCATCATGAATAGCATGAGCTCCAGAAGTTCTCCCTTTCGATCCAGCATAGCCCCCCACTGTTCCTGCTGCTGCCACTATAGCATGAGCAATATTCTTGAAAGCCGATGAAACCGCTCCCCTCTTAAAGTCTTCGATACTTTGTCCGCCCTGAGAATAAATCAAATCTTTAATTATTTCAGCATTCTGAAAACCAATCTGTACCAGAAGAGGAACCTCACTGCCCATACTTTCGATTAAAGGTCGAGCTTCATAATACTTAGCCAAGCTGTCACCTATCCCGCTTTTTAAGAGATCAAGAGGCGAATCCAAAAGCAGCGTATAATCTAGCAAACAAGCATAGGGAGACTGACGCATATATTTTATTCCTACATAATTACCCGTATCCTGCTCATAAATGATAGACAGAGGTGTGAACGGAGCACAAGTACCTAAAACAGTAGGAATCATAATAGATTCTATCCTCAAATCGTCCGCCACAGCTTTAGCTGTATCATTAACTTTTCCGCCGCCTATCCCCAAAATAACATCTGCATCAGCCACTTCAGTCATCAATCTTTGTATATCTTCTTTTGATACCGATGAATCAATTAATAAAGCTTGTAAGTCTAATTTCCCTTGATAATGTTTACGAAAAGCCATTAAAGCTTTTTCACTACTGATAACTATGGGATTATTAAAAGGCTCTAACAATTGATCTAATTGTCCTAAAGCCCCCTCTTCAGCGATATATTGACCAGGTCCTGGCCTTACCACTTCACTTATTTCTCTATGCATTAAAAAACGGTTATCTGACATCTTTTTCTCCCATCTAATGATATTTATTTATTAATTGTTCACTAAGTATAAGCTCTTTAGAAGCAAGTTGAAAATTAAAGCTTTTGGGTATAATTCCCTTACAAAAAGTCGTATAATATAAGCACAGAGGAGGCAGTCCAATGGAACATAAAGTCAAACAGCTCTTAGTCTTGTTCCTCTTCCAGATTATAGTTTTAAGCGCTTGTGCTGCTCCATCTCATAGTGTTCGTGATCTAGAAGACCAGCAGAATGACGTGACCAGTCAGCAAAAAAAATCTTCCAAAGCAGAAGTTGTAAGCCATTCTATTGAGTCAGTTCATAATTCAGAAACAACTTTAACAAGGGAAGATGTCAATCAAGAAAATTCCATTCAAGAAAATAATGAGCCTGATCAGACAGAATTTAACAGTAAAGAAGAGCCAATTTCTCAACCTTCAGAATTAAGTTATGAAGATTTTCAGGGCTTCTATGTCACTTTTACAGGCGACATCTATAATTCTCGTCCTGAAACGATTGTTGAAATTTTACCTGATGAAGTTCGGATAGGCTGGCCAGAATCTGAATATATTCTTTATCAAGTAATTGGACACACCCTTAATGGCAATCTAATGACTGTTCAAACAAATGAAATTGGCTTGAATGGTATTATCGTTGACCAGCATACCTTTGAGTTTAGTTTAGATACCCGACAAGACAGTAAAATATTATCTTCAAATGGGATAGACAGTTACCTGATTAGTCAAGAGGACTATAATCGTTTAGTTGAATATTCCTATGCTTACTAAGGTGTGTACTTTTACTTTTATAAATCAATGACCTCTTAAACCCACCTAAGGATTTAGGAAGTCTTTTTATTATCGGCTTTCTCCTTTTGAAAAGTTGATAGTTCTTATATAATAGAAGCAGAGTATGTGAACCAGGAGGAGAACCATGAGAAAAAAAGAAGTGTTTCCTAAAGAAGCTATGCGTGTATTAAAAGACACAAGTCGGACCTTTTATATACCGATTACATTTTTAAAAACTGATATGAAACATTCGGTGGCTGCTGCATATTTAGTTTTTAGAGCCATCGATGAAATCGAAGACCATGAAGATATTTCCAACGAAACAAAGCATTCTATTTTAATGCAGTTGAGTGAGCTTTTCAAACAACCCTTCAGTGAGGAAGAGTATCTCTCTATTATTGAACCTGTCAAAGAGCAATTACCTGAAGTTTCTCTTCGTCTGATCGAATGGATCGACGCTTGTCCAACAGGCTCCCGTCAATTAATGATGGATACCGGCAGCGAGATGGCATATGGAATGGCGAAATGGGCTCAAAAGAATTGGAATGTCGAAACAAGAGAAGATTTAGATGAGTATACTTATTATGTGGCGGGTATCGTTGGACTTTACTTGTCAAAAATTTGGAACTGGTCTTATGGACAAGAAACAAATGATGAGCTGGCGCTCGGTTTTGGTCGTGGTCTTCAAGCTGTCAATATTTTGCGGAATCAAGACGAAGACCTGGCCGAACGCGGCGTCAGTTTCGTTCCTGATGGGTGGAACCGCGATCAGTTATTCGCATATGCTGATGAAAATTTAGCCAAAGCTGACGAATACATCGAGATGCTGACAGACAGAAGTGCGACCATGTTCTGCCGTCTGCCGCTTGCATTTGCTCATAAGAGTTTAGATGCTATGAAAAAAGGCCGCGAAAAGATGACACGTCAAGAAGTTGAACAAACTGTGGAGGAAGAGAAGGCCAAATTAAATAAAAAATAAATGAAGTGTATCTTGCCTTTTATCAGCCTCAAAAGCAGACACTTCACTTTACAAAGCTTGTAAAATATAGATACCCCTAAATCTGTTTAAGAATTTAGGGGTTTTTTCATTTCTTTGAAAGTCCTGAGTTATCTGTAGAATTATAAGCGGCCTTTCTTTTTATTTTATAAGATTTGCTCTACTGAGTCGACTTCTACCACTAGCACACGGGTGATAAATGAATATTTCGCTTTAGTCTCTTCAAAGTAGTCGCCTTCATCGAGAAACTCCCCATGACCATGGACACGATAAGCTGTTCCAGGAAACCCTCTCAAACCTTCAATTTCACGAGTACCTATCGTTAAAATTAATTGACTATTCCTATCCAAGTCCTCCTCTGTAGCTTTCATTCCTACTGAAGGAATTAAAAGAAGGTTTGCCTCTTTTATTTGAATGTAAGAATTCCAGGTACAAGTTACATGAACGATATCATCACTCCAAGAAGTCATAGAAACTGCACCATCGTAATTTAGAACATCATATAATTTTTCTGGCAGCATAGTATCTCCTCCTATATTTATACACTTTTTCACGAACCATTTTCAGTCAGATGTGTATAAGTATATATTACACTATTTTTCAATAGACTTACTATCTATATCACTTCATAATCTTATATCTTAGGGTAAAACAAGTTAATAAAAATAGCCTAAAGAGTGAGAGGACCTCCAGATGCGGAATAATTCCATAGGAGGTAACATCACTCAATTAGACTATTCTTTTACTTCTTACTTTTTTAACCTACTGATCCTTCCATTTCATATGCAATCAAGCGGTTAAGTTCGACAGCATATTCCATCGGCAGTTCTTTAGAAAATGGTTCAACAAACCCTTGAACAATCATTTCAGTTGCCTTTTCTTCAGACAGGCCGCGGGACATTAAGTAATACAACTGCTCTTCAGAAATCTTAGAAACCTTAGCTTCGTGCTCCAAAGTAACTGACGGATTATGAGTCTCATTAAATGGAATAGTATCTGACGTGGATAAATCATCCATGATGATGGTATCACATTCAATATGTGAAAAAGCCCGGTCAGCATTTTTTCCGAAACCTACCTGACCTAAATAGTTTACTTTCCCGCCTCCCCTTGCAATAGATTTGGAAATAATAGAACTCTTAGTATCTGGTGCTTCATGGAAAACTTTGGCCCCTGTATCTTGGATTTGATTAGCACCCGCCATAGCTACACTAATCGTATTACCTACGGCTCCACGTCCTTTTAAGTAAATACTTGGGTATTTCATTGTAGTATGCGAACCTAAGTTACCATCTACCCATTCCATTATGGCATTTTCATAGACATGGGCACGCTTAGTCACTAAATTATATACATTATCTGACCAGTTTTGAATAGTCGTATATCGGAATTTTGCATCTTTCTTCACAATAACTTCAACACTGGCTGCGTGTAGGGCGTCTCGAGAATATGTCGGCGCTGTACATCCTTCAACATAAGTGATATCTGCACCTTCATCCACGATAATTAACGTACGTTCAAATTGACCCATTGTTTCTTCATTAATCCGTAAATAAAGTTGTAATGGAACATCGATTTTAACGCCTTTAGGGACATAAATAAATGACCCACCTGACCATACAGCACCATTGAGAGCTGCAAACTTATTATCATCATAAGGGACAACCGTACCAAAATGTTCTTTGAATAATTCAGGGTACTCTTTTAAAGCTGTGTCCGTATCCGTAAAAATAACTCCCAGCTTCTCGTACTCTTCCTGCAAGCCCTGATAGATAGCTTCGGATTCATATTGAACGACTGATCCTGCTAAAAATTTACGCTCAGCTTGAGGAACACCCAGGCGTTCAAAAGTTTCTTTGATTTTTTCAGGAACATCATCCCAGTCCCGAGCCGGCTCATCAGTTACTTGTCGGAAGTAAGTGAACTCATCTAAATTTAAGCCACTTAAGTCATTCGTTCCCCATTCCGGCATTGGACGCTCTTCAAAATGTTTAAATGATTTCAAGCGATAGTCCAGCATCCATTGCGGCTCATTTTTACGTTTGGATATTTCTCGAACGATTTCTTCAGTAATACCTTTACCGGAATCATAAACTGCTTCAATTCCCTCATCTTGGAAGCCGTGTTCCTCATTACTCGTTGTTGGTACTTCATTAATTTCTGACATAATTATTCTCCCTTCTTCTTACTCATTTCCTGTAACTTGGTAAATAGCATCCTCTACAGCTTTCCAGGCCAATTGCGCACAACGGATTCGCGTTGGAAATTGTGCAACTCCTTGAAGTGCTGCGGCTTCACTCAATGCTTCTTTATCTTCAAGCTCTTCACCTGATATTAACTTCGTAAAATCAGAAATTAAAGCCAAGGCTTCCTCAAAAGTTTTTCCTTTCAGTAATTCTGTCATGATAGAAGCTGAGGCCATCGAAATAGCACAGCCTTCCCCATCAAATTGCACTTGATCAAGCCTTTCACCCTCTACCTTAATCTGGACTTTAACCATATCTCCACATGTCGGATTATAAGCTGTTTTTTCCGCAACAGCATCTGCCAACTCCCCTTTATTTTGAGGGGTTTGAGAATGCTGCATAATCACTGCTCTATATAACATTTCTAGTCTATCCATAAGTAAAAAATTCCTTTGTTTTGTTGATCACTTCAATTAAACGGTCAGCTTCTTCAAAAGTATTGTAAAAGTAGAAACTCGCCCGAGCGGTGGACCGGGTGCCTAAAACATCAAGTAAAGGCTCGGCACAGTGGTGTCCGGCACGAATCGCTACTCCTCTCGAATCAAAAACGGTTGCTACATCATGAGGGTGGACTGGATCGATATTAAAAGAGATAACTCCAGTATGTCTGCTTGGATCTTTTGGTCCATATACCGTCAATCCTTCAATATTTAATAATTGAGGAAGGACGTAATCAACTAAGGCTTGTTCGTAGGCCTGGATTTTCTCCAGTCCAATTTTAGATAGATAGTCGATCCCCGCAGCTAGTCCAACCGCGCCTGATATGTTAGGGGTGCCCGGCTCGAATTTGTAGGGTATTTCTTTCCAGTGACTCTCTTCAAAAGTTACACGGTTAATCATTTCCCCACCGTAAAAAACAGGGGAGAAGTTTTCTAACAATTCTTTTCTTCCATATAAGATACCAATGCCAGTCGGTCCGCACATCTTATGCCCTGAAAAAGCATAGAAATCAGCATCCAGCTCCTGAACATCTACTGGCATATGAGGGACAGCTTGAGCTCCGTCCACTACTAGATAGCCTCCGACTGCATGCACAGCATCAGCTAAATCTTTGATAGGATTCACCACGCCTAAGACATTCGATACATGGGCAATTGCTACCACTTTCGTTTTCTCATTAATCAATTCTAAGCCCTCAGCCAAATCTAATTCTTCATTTTCATTTAATGGAATTCTTTTTAATGTTAATCCTTTTTTCTTAGCAATCTGCTGCCAAGGAATTAAATTAGCATGGTGCTCCATTTCAGAAATAAGGATTTCATCTCCTGCTTGAAGAACTTGATCGGCCATTACTTGAGAAACCAAGTTCAAACTGTGGGTTGTGCCGCTTGTAAAGATAATTTCTTCGCGATAAGCAGCATGAATAAAATTCTGAACTGTATCACGGGCTGATTCATACAAGTCTGTGGCACGACCACTTAAAGTATGAGCTCCACGGTGAACATTCGAATGATGGTTGAGGTGATAATCTGACACTGCCTCTATCACTACTTGTGGCATTTGAGCAGACGCTCCGTTGTCCAAGTAGACTAAGGGGTGGTCAAAAACCATTTGATCTAATATTGGAAAATCTTGACGGACAGCATCTGCATCAAAAATCATAGTGATCGTAACTTCCTCTCGATATTATCAATAAGTTCTTCTCTGACGGAGGCTAAAGGAATGGCTTGAATAACCGGCCCTAAAAAGCCACGTATAGCCAGTCTCATCGCTTCTTTACGATGGATTCCCCGGCTCATCAGGTAGTACAATTGTTCTTCGTCAATTTGTCCGACTGAAGCTGCATGGCCTGCTGTTACTTCATATTCTTCAATTAAAAGAATCGGGTTGGCATCTCCACGAGCCCCTTCTGAGAACATAAGGAGACGAGATTCCTGTTGAGCATCAGCATTTTTAGCGTCTTTTTCAATCTTTCCAATTGCATTAAAAGTTAAGCGTGATTGATCTAAAATAGCTCCGTGCTGGAAAATATTCCCTGCGGTTTGTGCACCAATATTTAGAATATGGGAATTAATGATTTGTTCTTGATCCCCATGAGTCAGAGATACTATTTTTAAATCGGACTGCGACCCTTTTCCACGGAGTTCTGTGTAAGCATCTAAAACAACATTCCCATTATTCATAGAACCAATGGCCCAGTCCACATTGGCCCCCGCATCACAAATAGCCTGGCGTCTAATAAATGCACTCGTTGTTTCACTCAAGTCATCTATAGTTGAATAGTTAATACGGGAATTTTCTTTAGCCGATATTTCAATAACAATATTAGCTGGTGTTTCTTCCGAGCCTTCTGTCGCCATCTTTTCAACAAAGCTGGCTTGAGAGTTTTCTTCCATGACGATTAAAACATGCTGGTTAAAAGGTTTTTGACTCGTTGCGTCCTGAATCATATGCAGCTGGATAGGATTTTTAACTTCTACGTTTTCAGGGATATATAAGAATACTCCCGCATTCATGTAAGCATAGTGGTGAGCAGAAAGTTTGTCCTGATCTAAAGCAACGACATCAGTCATATAATGTTTTTCAATCAGTTCGGCATGAGACTCTATAGCTTGTGAAATAGTAGTAAAAATAACACCTTGTTCAGCCAACTCTTCAGGCAGGTACTGATCCAGTATTTCATTATGAAAAGTACGTAAATAAGCTCCGTCTTCCGACGGATTAACGGGTAATAGTTCTGTCTGAGATTTTACCGGCTGATTAAAGTTATCAGTATCTAAAGGTAACCAGCGGTAGTAGTGTGAACGCTCTATTTCAGGAAAGTCCAGCTCATCTACCAAGCGCGCAGCTTTTAATCTTTTTTCTGTCATTCCAGCAGGTTCTTTCAATTGCTGGGAGTGGGCCTCAAGTTTGTCATTTAATTCTGTGATATTACTCATCTAGCGGCTCCTCCTATTCATCAATTTCTACATCTAAACCTAATTCTTCAACAATTCCCTTGTAACCTTCTGCTTCCAGGCGCTTAGCAAGTTCTTTGTCTCCTGTTTTGACAACTTTTCCATCGATTATAATATGGACAAAGTCAGGCTCTATATAATTAAGAAGGCGTTGGTAATGGGTAATAATTAAAGCACCAAAGTTTTCACCACGCATAGCGTTAATTCCTTCAGCTACTACTCTTAAAGCATCGATATCTAATCCGGAGTCGATTTCATCTAATATAGCGAAGGTAGGTTCAATCATCAGGAGCTGTAAAATTTCATTTCTTTTTTTCTCTCCACCTGAAAAACCTTCATTGAGGAAACGTTCGGCCATATCTTGATCCATTTCCAAGACTTCCATTTTTTCATCTAACTTATTGATGAATTCCATAATATTAATCTGCTCATCTTTGGCCCGGCGCGCATTGATTGCTGTCCGGATAAATTCAGCATTAGTAATCCCTTGTATTTCACTCGGGTATTGCACACCTAAGAACATACCTGCACGAGCACGTTCATCTACATCCAATTCCAAGAGGTTTTCTCCATCTAAGAGTACTTCTCCCTGGGTAACTTTATAAGCTGGATGACCCATAACAGCAGCAGCTAAAGTAGATTTTCCCGCTCCATTTGGTCCCATGACCGCGTGGATTTCTCCGGTGTTCATCGTTAAATTAGCACCTTTTAAAATTTCTGTGTCTTCAACCGAGACATGAAGGTTTTTAATTACTAGTTCTGACATCGTATCGTCCTCTCTTTTCGTAACATTTTATTCGGAAGGGTAATTTTCCATATTATATCTGACTGAAATTCAAAGTAAACCAATCATCGATAGAATTATTTCATAATTATCCATACTGACCAATTATAAAATAAAACGCAGTAAGTACAAAGATATTAAATTCTCTGTCATTTATACTGCGTTTTTACTGAGCTTATTAGAAATACTGCTGCCAACTTTCTACGAGCAGCAACCCATGCTAAGCGGAGATTATCCCCCGGTTTTATTCATATGAAGTTGCTAATTTTTTGATCTTAGTCTTCCCTCTTATAAAAATCAGTAATAGCACCCTTGGCAGCCGAAGAAACCATGTGGGCATACTTACCTAGGACTCCTCGACTCTCTAATGGAGGTAATACTAATTTCTCGCGACGTTTTTCTAATTCTTCATCATCTACAAGCATGGTGATCTCTTTTGTATCTTGATCGATAATGATAGTGTCATGCATTTCAAGCAGGGCAATAGGGCCGCCTACTTGAGCTTCCGGAGCAATATGGCCGACTACAAAACCATGAGACCCTCCTGAGAATCGCCCATCTGTAATCAAGGCAACCTTGACTCCTTTACCTGAAATAATGGAAGATAAAGAAAGCATTTCCGGCATTCCCGGCCCGCCTTTAGGTCCGACATAACGGACGACAACTACGTCACCATCTACGATATCGCCTGCAAGTGTAGCATCAATCGCTGCTTCTTCTGTATCAAAGACCTTAGCAGGACCCTCATGACGTCTGACATCTAAACCGGAAACTTTAACAACTGCGCCTTCTGGAGCCAGATTTCCTTTTAAGACGATTAATGGACCATCTGCACGTTTTGGATTGTCAAGCGGCATAATCACATCTTGACCTTCTTTGAGATCTACTGCTTCCTCTAAGTTTTCTGCGATTGTTTTTCCAGTAACGGTCAGACAATCTCCATGAATATAGCCATTGTCATAAAGATATTTTAATACGGCAGGAACCCCTCCTACCTCATAGAGGTCTTGGAAAACATATTTACCTGATGGCTTTAAATCAGCTAAATGCGGGACCTTTTCTTGGATATCGTTGAAATCCTCAATTGTTAAATCCACATCTGCCGCATGAGCGATAGCCAGTAAGTGAAGAATAGCGTTCGTTGATCCCCCAAGAGCCATCGTTAATACAATGGCATTCTCCATTGATTTACGGGTGATGATGTCACTCGGACGTATATCTTTCTCGATCAATCCAACGACTGCTTCTCCTGCTTCGAAAACATCTTTTAATTTATCTCCTGTTGTAGCTGGATTAGAAGATGAACCAGGCAGAGCCATTCCCATAGCCTCAATAGCTGAAGCCATGGTATTTGCGGTGTACATGCCCCCGCAGGCACCCGGTCCCGGACATGCATTACATTCAATTTCGCGGACTTCTTCTTCTGTCATGTCTCCATTATTCCATTGACCAATCGCTTCAAAAATAGAAACTAAGTCAATGTCATTGCCATCCTTGTCTTTCCCCGGAGCAATTGTCCCTCCATAGACAAAAATAGATGGAATATCCATATTAGCCATAGCAATGATGGATCCTGGCATGTTTTTATCACAGCCGCCAATAGCGACAAAAGCATCTAAGTTCTGACCACCAACAGCGATCTCCATCGAGTCTGCAATGATATCACGAGAAGGCAGGGAGAAACCCATTCCTTTTGTACCCATCGCGATTCCATCGGAAACTGTAACTGTATTAAATTCACATGGCCAGGCTTCTTGCTTACGTACGCCCTCTTTAGCCAGATGGGCTAAATCTCGTAAATGAATATTACATGGTGTATTTTCAGCAAATGTTGAGATGACACCAACTTGGGGTTTGGCGAAATCATCATCTGTCATTCCTGTGGCACGCAACATTCCACGGTTAGGTGATTTAACCATTCCGTCATAAACATGACTTTTTATTCTTAAATCCTTTTTACTGCCATTTTCTTCCATCATGATGGCCTCCTATATATGATTTTTCTATATTATTTAACTCAATCTCTGCTTTAACTATAGCACTTTGATGTTTTTGCTACAAGCTCGTATCCTGCTTTAACCTCTGATACCGAGGGCAATACGACCATAGCGAGAAAGCCGAGAAATATCCCATGCCGGTTCAAAAGTAACTTCTGTTTCAATGCTATGCACAAAGTCTAGCTCACCTAAGGCATATTTAATCTCTGCATCGATAACATCTGCTAAAGGACAGCCGATAGTCGTCAGAGTCATCAGTACATGCAGATTTCCTTCTGTATCCATATCTAATTCATAAATTAAGCCTAAATTAACGATATCAATCCCAAGCTCAGGATCTAGAACGGCCATCAATTGATCAAGGAGCTGATCTTGGTATGTCTCAGCTTCATTGTGAAATTTGATAAAGTCATCCATACTTATTCTCCTATTCTCCTAAAAATTCTAATTTGCTCTTCATATCGTTGTCGTCATATTGCATTCCTTTAGCTCCTGGATCATAAAATCTATTCCAGTTTTCTTCATAGTTTGTTATTTTACCTTCAAACTCCATGGTCTCCATAATGTCATCGATCCCATTTAACAGCTTATGTTTGACTTCCGGATCAATATCGAAGGAATAAACAGCATCCGGTGAACTGACGGTCTGCTCTTGTAAATTTACCGTAACTTC
>JAUNQW010000057.1 GCA_030535975.1 Atopococcus tabaci
TACTGGCAGCCAGGGCACCTACCTCTTCGTGGCGGACTTGAATAAAATCTATCTTCTCCTGTTCAGTGTATAAGGCATCCATCCATGTATTTAACGAGCCGGCCGGCAGACCATATATTCTTTCGACTCCCCATTCTTGCATCACACGTAAAGCTGCAACTGCAGTTGGAATTTTTTCTTTTTTCATTTTGTATATCTCCTTTAAATTGTCAGACACATGCAGGTGTTTATCTAATTTTAACAAAAGAGGCCTCTAATCAATAATAAAATAGATTCTAAATTAGAGATAAGCCTTTTTCAGCTAAGTAAAAAAGAGTTTTGAATCAGATTCAAAACTCTTTTAAATGCTTTATCTAATTACTTAAACAGCAGTTCCAACTGCTTCCTCTTTAGGAGCTACATATTTACTGTGGTACCATCCGATAACGAGTGGTGTTGCAACGGAAGTGATGATAAAAGCAAAGACCACCAATGCGACCGCATTTCCTAAATAAGGCAGGAGCTCAGGATATATCGCTGTGATCGTCGGACCCGCAGCTGCTGAAGTTCCGGCCACAATGATGAAGGCCAGACCTGTAATTCCATTCTTTTTCAGCACATATTTATCAACGACAAACAGCGAGCTGTAAATGATGACAAACACTAAAGTAATAATAATACCCGGTAATCCTGATCGGAAAGCATCGATGATATTGGCACTCTGGCCGATTCCCCAACCTAAGACAGGGATAATAGCGCCCAGACCCGGTCCGAAAACACCTCTAAAGCCTGCATCTATGTTTCCTAAGATCATTCCGAAGATCAGAGGAATCAAAGTTAAAAGAATAGGTGTAAAGTCAAATCCTCCACCTGATCCTCCTTCCGTATATCCCAGAGAATAAATAATCTGTGGAATAAGCGGCAGAGTAAAGATTGCAGTGATACCGAAAGCTGCCGGGTCCAGGTCATCCCCATACTCATCAACGACTGATAAATACACTGAAGGGTTCAAAGAAGTCATGACTAAGGTAAAGCCGAGAGCGGAAATACCAAAAATTCCTTCTTGGCCGAATGCTCTCATATAGAGAACTGAAAGAGCGACGGAGACAATCAATTTAATAAGAAATAAAACTCCATGTCTTTTAAGTAAAGACGGTATATCACCTAATTTAATAGAGACTCCTGAAGCAAAGGTCAGGAAAGCTACCATAAATGGAACGCCGTCACCTGAAAAAAGAGACTGTGTCATTCCTCCTACAAGAAATAAATCCGGCCAAAAGGTGTTAAGAATCATACTCAAGACCATCGGAACAACGAACATACCTGCTGGCACTTTATTAATCAACTTTAACATAATAATATAACTCCTATACTTTTTCTATTTTATCGTTTAAAGCATGTATTCTCACTATTCTACCAGTTTTCATTTTTAAAAGGAACGATAAAAAGAAAAAAGTTTAAGCTTCTTCTTTTCCTTCCCTTTTCATCAAATCTAATGATGCATTCTTAGCTTCAACCTGATTCGTTATAATTTGATAAATTGCATTCGTTATTGGCATATCTATGATTTTTTCTTGTGCTATCTCATAAACGGCCTTGGTAGTATAAAATCCTTCAACAACCATACCTACTTTTTCAACAGCTTCTTCAGGTGTCATTCCCTGTCCA
>JAUNQW010000025.1:0-19653 GCA_030535975.1 Atopococcus tabaci
TTTAATTTTATTTCATAATAGCATTGAATAAATATTTGGAACTAAACGGCGCGAATAGGTTCAACAGTTTCAAAACTAGGTGTTCTAACCACTGTAACGTCAGTAATAGCATTCCTTGTGATATATTCAGCGACCGATCCCATAAAGACACGGTTGACAGCGCCCATCCCTGTAGCACCAACCATAATCAAATCAATATTATATTTTTTAGGTAAGGTTTCTGCCATCATTTCACGAGGGGATCCATATTCAACGAGGAGTTCTACATTCTCGTACCCTTCGTCTTTTATGAAACGGCGGTAGTCTTCAAGAGCGCTCATTACTTTTGGATCTTCTAAATCTTCATAAGTCTCGGATCTGCTGGCAAAACTAGAAATTGGGCTCGTATCTACAACATTAGCAAGGAAAAGTTTGGCGCCTGTTTCTTTAGCGAATCCTAATGCTTTTCTCAGGGCAATTTCCGATTGATTAGAACCGTCTAATCCAACTAAAATATTTTTATATGTGTGAGTCATTTTTATGACCTCCTTAAAAGTCTGAAAAATAATTATAATAAAACATTCGGTACTATGACCAAGTTGAAGAGTTGATTAATCTTTTCTAGGAATAGGTTCAGTATTTTCATGCTCATTTCGAACGATGATGACATCGCAAGATGCCTGCCTGACGATCTGTTCAGAAACGGAACCTATAAACATACGTTCAACAGCGTTTAGACCGGTGGCCCCGACAATGACTAAGTCAATATCATATTCATCAGGGATTGTTTTGGACATCAAGGTGCGCGGCGAACCATATTCGACGATGGTATCCACTTCTTTAACTCCATTATCTAAAGCGAAATTTTTATAATCATTCAGCGCATTGACTGTTTCTTCATTAATTAAATCACTATAGTTATAATTGATGGTTGCATAATTATTTAATGCGCGTGTATCGATAATATGTGCAATGTGTAACTTTGCTTCGTGCATAATGGAAAATTGAATAGCTCGCTGCAAGGCTTGTTCTGCATTTTCAGATCCGTCAACACCGACTAAAATGTTTTTATAAAGATTTTTCATACTCTCAACCTCCTTTTTTTTGGTTCCTATTTTTATTATAGCTTTAAATGAAAGCCCTTTCCAGTGAAATACACTCAAAATAAGGCAAAAAAAATAGGGCTGGAAGAATCCAACCCCACAATTAGAATACCGTAGATACCGTGTTAAGATCTATGTTGGCTGAACCATAAAATGTTCAGGTGGGTGTTCACCAAACAAGTTTCTGACTACCAAATGAAAAGGCATGTCATCCACTTGTTCTTTTGAACCCCTATAAATAGATGTTCGGTCAGCGCAATAATAGAAGCACGTGTATCACAGTTAATTCTAATTTCTAAATAAAGTATAACAAGCATTTATTTGTATGTCAATCATTTCAAATTTCAATCCTGACATCGGGTAAGCAGTTAGTTTTATTTATTCTGATCTAATTTATTCAAATAGTTATATTGCTTTGCCAGGCTTTCTTCAAAAGCACTCGTATTTTTAGGGTGAAAATATTCAGAAGAGAGAAGACCATCTGGTAAATACTGTTGATCTACATAAGCCTGGGGGTAATCATGTGGATATTTATAACCCTGGCCGCGATTAAGTTTAGCCGCCCCACTATAATGAGCATCTCGAATAGAGTCCGGAATCTGAATTTCTTTTCCACCATGGATATCTTTAATTGCGGCATCGAGTGATCGATAAGCCGTATTTGATTTAGGGGAGAGAGCTAATTCTACTGCGGCATTAGCCAAGGGGATCCGAGCTTCAGGCAGACCCAGCTGTCGAGCGGCTTGAATAGCCGTCACAGCGCGCTCTACTCCCGCAGGATTACCCAGACCGATATCTTCATAAGCAGTTACTAACAAGCGGCGGCAGGCTACTTCTAATTCTCCTGCAATCACTAAACGCGCTAAATAATGAAGACTCGCATTGACATCGCTCCCTCGAATTGATTTCTGAAGAGCAGAAATAACATCATAGTGAGCATCTCCATCTTTATCATGAGTCAATGCCTTTCTTTGCAGGCATTCTTCCAAAATCTCAAGATTGATTCTGATAACCCCGTCTTCATCTGGGTCTGTTGACTCCACAGCTATTTCAAGCGCATTTAAGGCTGAGCGGACATCTCCATCAGTTGCTCTGGATAAATGAGTCAGAGCTTCTTCTTCAAGAGATACCTTTCGATCACCATAACCTTTTTCCTTATCTGTCAAAGCTCTTTGGACAGCTTCCAGAATCTCTTCTGGCTTAAGCGGATAAAGTTCAAATATTTGAGAACGGCTCCTGATAGCCGGATGGATATTGATATAAGGATTTTCAGTTGTGGCGCCAATCAGAACTATTCGTCCACTCTCTAGATGAGGAAGGAGGAAGTCTTGTTTGGGCTGGTCCAGGCGGTGAACTTCATCTAGTAATAAGATAACTGTTCCGCTCATTTTAGCTTCCTCGACTACAATTTCAAGATCCTTCTTTTTATCTGTAGCAGCATTTAATTTTCTAAAAGCATAGTGGGTAGAACCAGCAATGGCAGATGCGATACTCGTTTTGCCGATACCGGGGGGGCCATATAGAATCATGGAAGATAATTTTTTAGCTTTAACCATGCGCCAAATAATTTTTCCATTTCCAACCAAGTGGTCTTGTCCGACAATATCTTGAATATCTGTCGGCCGCATGCGGTAAGCGAGAGGTGCGTCCATAATAAAACTCCTTTATCTGTTAATAAAATGAGTATAACACTTGTCTTTTATCGAGCCTATTTTTTTATAAAAATGCTTCGCAGGCAGAGAAACACATAAATAGGGCAAAATTGTAAAATGTGGTAGAATTAATGATGTAAAGCTTAAATTTAAGAGGTGATAAAGTGGATATAAAAAATAATATATTAAAAAACAATCTTCAACATGAATTTATGAAGGGCACTTTTGGTTTAGAAAGAGAAGCTCTGCGTGTTCATGAGGATGGAAGAATAGCTCTAACTGACCATCCCCACATCTTAGGGAATCGCAGTTATCATGAAACTATTTCAACTGATTTTAGTGAGGCTCAGCCTGAGTTAATTACACCCGTCTGCCACTCTGTAGATGACATGTACAAACAGATGCAGGCACTGGAAAAGGTAATGATGCTCTCCCTGCCCCAAGATGAATATTTGTGGACTTATAGTATGCCGGCCATCCTTCCAGAAGATGAGTCTTTAATTCCTATTGTCCGAGTGGAAGATCAAAGTCAAATCACTTATAGAGAGGGTTTAGCCGAAAGATACGGTAAGCGTAAACAGATGATATCGGGTATGCACTTCAATTTTGGTTTTAAAAAAGAACTGATTGAAGGTCTGAGTTCAACAGATCCATTTAAGGATTATGGTGTACAAACGATATCTAATATGATTCATATGAAATTAGCTAGGAATTTCATTCGTTACCGTTGGCTTTTAACTTACTTATTTGGAGGAGTTCCAACAGCCCATTCTTCTTTCTATGATAAAGAAAGTGATTCTGTTGATTACCATGTACGCAGTATGCGCAGCAGCCCTTTAGGCTACCATAATGCTTTGCCCCGCCAAGTCTCTTATGCTTCTATCGAAGATTATGTCGATGATATTTTGACAATGGTAGCAGATGGTACTTTGAGCCAAGAACGTGAATTTTATGGATCAGCTCGCCCGCGTGGAACAGAAAGCATTGCAGGTTTAGCTGAAAAGGGTGTCCAATATATTGAGTTGCGTTCTTTAGATAACAATCCTTATTCTATGACCGGCTTGAGTCGAGATCAACTTCATTTCACGCATCTCTATTGTCTTCTTATGGTTTGGATGGATGAGGATGATGCTTCAACTGAAGCCTTAGAGTTAGGAACCCATATGAATGAACAGTCCGGCTTAGAACGTCCTCAAGAAGAATCTGAATACAAGGAAGAAGGATTATATCTTCTGAAATTGATGCAGGATATGGTCGACGAGTTGAATTTGGACTCTTATTATAAAGATTTAGTCACTCGTGCCTTGGATGAAATGGAAGACCCTGCACAGACATTAGCTTATCGCGTGTCGAAGTCGATTGAAGAAGCAGGTAGTCTTGTTGATTTTGGTATGGATATCGCTCAAAACTTTAAGCAGGAATATTTAAAAACACCTTACATTCTTGATGGCTATGAAAAGATGGAAATGTCCACTCAAATGCTGATGTTCGATGCCCTGCAAAAAGGAATCAATCTTGAAGTCCTTGATGAAAGTGATCAGTTTGTCCGGTTGGAGCATAACGGCCGGGAAGAATATGTCCAGAAAGGAAATAAAACTGCGAAGGACAATTATGTTTCTCAATTAATGATGGCTAATAAAACAGTCACCAAGATTGTTCTGGACGAGCATGACTTTATCGTCCCTAAAGATGAATCCTTTACTTCTCTAGAAGATGCCAAAGCTTTCTATCCTGTAATAGCCGAGAAAAGTATTGTTGTTAAACCTAAAACAACCAATTATGGAATTGGTATCACTGTTTTTGCAGAACCTGCAAGTCAAGAAGACTATATAGAAGCTCTTACGATTGCTTTTTCTGAAGATGACAGTATTTTAATTGAAGAATATATCGCAGGAACAGAGTATCGTTTCTTTGTTGTGGACGGCAAGACGCGTGCTGTTCTCCTGCGCGAACCAGCTCATGTTGTAGGAGATGGTAAGCACTCCATTCAAGAGCTCGTCAGTCAAAAAAATGATGATCCTTTAAGAGGGGAAGGCCACCGTTCTCCGCTAGAAAAAATACAAATAGGACCTAGTGAATTACTAACCTTGAAAGAGCAAAAATTGACGGTAGAAGATGTTCCGGCAGAAAATCAAACAGTCTATCTGCGAACAACTTCTAATATATCTACCGGCGGGGATTCCATTGATTTTACTGAACAAATGGATGCATCCTATAAAAATATAGCCGGACAAATATCTGATGCTCTAGGAGCTAAAGTATCCGGAATAGATTTAATCATCCCGGACTATAAGCACGTCAGCCAGGCTGATGAGCCAGGATATTATTGTTTAGAAGCTAACTTTAATCCAGCCATGCACATGCACATGTATGTTGCAGATGGAGAAGGACAGAGGGTTACATTAGACATTTTGAATTTGCTTTTTCCAGAATTAAAACTTTTAGAAGAATAAGATAAGGGAGAAGAGTATGAAACACGTTTATTTAGACCATGCAGCAACCAGCCCGGTCCATCCTGAAGTAATAGAAAAGATGGTAGTTGCGATGGAAGAAGCTTACGGCAATCCTTCCAGCAGTCATTCATTTGGGCGCCAGAGCCACAGCTATCTTAATCAATCACGTGAAATATTGGCTCACAGTATAGGAGCCAGTCCCCATGAGATCATTATGACATCATGTGGGACAGAAAGTGACAATATGGCTGTCTTAGGAACTGCCCAGCAAAGAAAAGACTTGGGTAAGCATATAATTTCCAGCCAGGTAGAACACCCAGCTGTAATCAAGGCTCTTCATATACTGGAAAACCAAGGGTATGAAGTGACTTATTTGGCTGTAGATGCTAAAGGACGTATCTCTGTGGAAGATTTCAAATCTTCTTTAAGAGATGATACTATTTTAGTAACTATCATGTATGGAAATAATGAAGTAGGGACGACCATGCCGATTCGTGAGATCGGTCAATACTTAAAAGAAAATAAGCATCAGGCTTACTTCCATACGGATGCCGTTCAAGCCTATGGTCTTGTGGCACTGGATGTCAAAGAGCTGGGTGTGGACATGCTGTCGGTCTCTTCTCATAAACTTAACGGTCCTAAAGGAATTGGTTTCCTTTATCTTTCGGATGCCGTCGAATTACCTTCTTTAATCGTAGGAGGCGGTCAGGAAAGCGGCCGGCGAGCAGGGACAGAAAATATTCCAGGCATGGCCGGATTTGCTCATGCTGTTCGCTTAACTAAGGAAGACCAAGAAGAAAAAAGACAGGCTGCTTTAGATGATGGGGACTATCTCATGTCCGGACTGGATCGTATTGGTGTCGACTACTCTATCAACGGGGAGCGAGAGCATACTATCGGTCATGTCTTAAATCTGCATCTCCATGGGGTGGACGCCAGTCAATTTATTATCCAGCTCGATTTGAAGGGTATAGCTGTCTCTGCCGGATCTGCTTGTTCAGCGGGTACTGTCGATCCTAGTCCGGTTCTGGTTGCTATGTATGGAGCAGATCATCCGGCTATTACAGAGTCTATTCGTTTTTCTTTTGGTCTTGGAACGACCCAGGAGGACTTGGACTATACGATTCAATCGATTGAAAAGATACTAAAAAAGTAAGTAGAGAGGGTTGACAGTATGTCAAAAAATAATACAGTGACTTTCGAAACGAATGGAAAAAACTATGCTATCCATCCGCAGGTGAAAAAATATGGTTTAAAAGATTTTGGCTTTGTTGAGTCAAGTCCTGGAAAGTATCGGTTTGAAAGACATTTAGGTCAAAGAGCAGATACAAATGCACCTATGCTGAAACTAGCCATTTCACATGAGCTTTCCCGATTGAAAATTTCTACCACGAGCGCAAATGGTCTAAAAAAAATCAAGTTAAGCCAAACCGATCATATAGAGTATGCGGATAGTCTTTTATCAGAAATGGTAGAGGAAGAAATTCTTATAGAAAAATAACAAGTTGATGGATGTGGATGAAGATGAAAAAAGAAATGTCAGCCTCACCTGTTTTATTAGATGGGAATTTTCAGCTGGGACGTTATCTTTACGTAGTTAATGATAAACAGGAACTGAGAAGTAACAGCCTGCCAAAAGATTTTGGTAATGAAATATGGAGCCATCCTTATCTGCGTTCAGACGATCAGCAAGTTAAAATTGAAACAAATTCTCACAGCTCAATAGCTCAAACCTACCGAGCTTATCTTGCTATCTATGATGTACTTTCAAGGTCATTAGAAAAAAATTGTTATATCTGGCCTTATTCTGACCAGCACGGTCTTAAATCTTACCAGCTCTTTGCCTTTTCTTTTTCAAATCAGAGCTTAAAGGCTTTAGGCTCGTCACATCATGAAGGTGACCAAAAAATTTATAAGGAGTTAATTAAAAAGCTGACGCTTTATCACCCTTTTTTGACTAGTATCTATGGCTCTTTTTTCGATAATTCCTTCAGTGTTAATCAAGACAATTTCGAGTTTATAGACCAAGATTTAGAGTTGGTTGTAGCCTACCCCGTCAACCCTCATGAAGTTGAGGGGAGCAGCAGTCAGATGCTGTATATACTACACTTATTAATTATTTATTTAGCAGCAGAAGATACTGAGATAATTAAAGAAAATCTTCAGAACTTGCTTGAAAATCCAGTCAAGCAGAGCAAGATTATACTCGAGCAGCTGAGTGAGATGGCTCAGTCTATGAAGGCGGTTGACGATTACGGGGCAGCCCTAAAGCAGGCTCAAGTGATGCTGGAGAATAATCAAGAATCACTGTTGCTTGAAGACCCTATGCGATTGGCTAAAAGTTACCAAGAAGAGAAATTGGAAAGGCCCTGGATTATTAAAGGGTTTGAAAATATGGAGTCATCTACCCAAAATTTATTTTTTGATGCTGTGTATAAAGGAATAAAAATCGAAATATTGGATGAAATGGATCACCTCTTAAGACTTTCTGTAGGCGACCACATAGAGTATGTGCAACAAGCGAATCGTTCTAATAAAGTTTCTTATATCAACTCTATTATTATGGAAAATAAACATGTGACTAAACTTTTATTAGATGAAAAAGGTTATCAAGTTCCGCAAGGCGAAATTTATTTAGACTCTCAAAAAGCCAAGAGTGAATTTTGGCGGTTTCAAGACCGGGCCTTTGTGGTTAAACCTAAATCGACCAATGCGGGTAAAGGTATCACCGTCTTTAAACAGGTCACTACTCAAGAATCCTATGAAGAAGCTGTTGACATTGCTTTTAGTGAAGATTCAAGTATTTTAGTGGAGGAATTTGCCACAGGAATCGAATATCGCTTTCATATTTTAGGCGGAGAGTGTAAAGATGTTTTGCTGAGAACCCCGGCTCATGTGAGAGGGGATGGCCGACATACTATTTCTGAATTAGTGGCTATAAAAAACAGGCATCCTTTCCGCGGTGAAGAAGGACGGACTCCGCTGGTCAACATTAAAATTGGACGTATCGAGCATCTGGTGCTTAAAGAACAGGGTTATCTTCCAGACAGCATTCCTGAAGAGGGACATGTTGTTTATCTGCGTGAAAATTCTAATATTTCTACAGGTGGAGATTCTAAAATTGTAGGAGAAGATTGTCATCCCTCCTATATTCAAATCGCTGAAGAAATAGCAGAAGTGATTGATGCTCCTATCTGCGGTGTGGATATGATGATTGATGATTTGACCCAGGCAAGTACTGAAGAAAATCCAGGCTACCATGTGATAGAGACCAATGCCAACCCTGGAATGTATGGTCATTTGTTTGTGAGTGAGGGTGAAGGCAGCCGCCTGACCCTGGCACTCCTGGATGAATTATTCCCTGAATTGGCCATCAATTTTCAGCCCCGGCTGTAAAATAAAATTCCTTTACTAGATATAGTAAGTCTGGTAGAGGATTATTTATTGTAGAAATTAGACAAAATAGTTAAAGATAAGTATAATAAAGAGTACTGGAAAAATACGACCTTCTATCGTAGATTATTTCAGAATCTAAGAGAAAAGATGGTGAGAAAATGTCAGATAATAGTCATATTCGTGTGGTTGTAGGTATGAGCGGGGGCGTCGATTCTTCTGTGACAGCTTATTTATTGAAAGAGCAAGGCTATGAAGTTATTGGAATTTTCATGAAAAACTGGGAAGAAAAAGATGAAAACGGTGTATGTACAGCAACAGAAGATTATCAAGATGTCCAACGGGTTGCAGAACAAATTGGCATACCCTATTATTCAATAAACTTCGAAAAAGAATATTGGGATCGTGTCTTTACTTATTTTCTAGAAGAATATAAGAAAAATCGAACACCTAATCCCGATGTGATGTGCAACAAAGAAATTAAATTCAAAGCTTTTCTCGACTATGCGATGGATCTGGGAGCAGATTATTTAGCCACCGGCCATTATGCTCGAGTAGAACGTGATGAAAATGGTCTGGCGGCGATGCTGCGGGGTGTGGATACGAATAAAGACCAAACCTACTTCCTGAATCAGTTGAGCCAGGAGCAGTTGTCAAAAGTTATGTTCCCGCTGGGTGGTATGGAGAAATCTGAAGTCCGCCGGATAGCTGAAGAAGCTGGCCTGGCGACAGCCCATAAAAAAGATTCCACAGGTATTTGTTTCATTGGAGAAAGAGACTTTAATGAGTTCTTAAACCAGTATTTACCTGCTCAACCGGGTAAGATGATGACTTATGATGGTGAGATTAAAGGAGAGCATCACGGACTCATGTACTATACGATTGGCCAAAGAAAAGGTCTGGGTATAGGCGGAGACGGAGAGGGACACAATGATCCCTGGTTCGTGGTTGGAAAAGATATGACCAAAAATGTTTTATATGTCGGTCAGGGTGATCAGAACGATAAACTTTATGCTACTCACTTAGATGCGAGTGATATTTCTTTTATTTCTGGTCACGACTATCCAAAAACATTTAAATGCACAGCAAAAATTCGTTACAGACAAAAGGATGTTCCAGTCACTGTTCACCTCAGTCCAGATCAGCAGACAGCTCGTGTTAAATTTGATCAACCTGAAAAAGCAGTTACACCCGGTCAGGCGATTGTCTTTTACGATGATGATGTCTGCTTAGGCGGGGGGACCATTGACGTTGCTTATAATCATAGCGAAGCATTACAATATGTCTAGGAATTTACCATTCGACTTGTCGAATGGTTTTTTTATAAATTAGCAAACTATGATAATATATAGGAAATCGGAAGGAGCTGGGACCATGTTGAATGAGGAAGAAAATTTTATCAAGGGGGAAGTTGCTGCTATATTCTTCGAGAATGACACCAACTACTATAAAGTCCTTCTGATTGAAATAGAGGATACCAATACAGACTTTGATGATTTGGAAATAGTAGTAACAGGAACTTTTGGTCCGCTTAAAGAGTCTGTTTCCTATACTTTTTATGGTCAGCTGGTCAATCATCCCAAATATGGAAAACAAATGAAAGTTGACCGCTATGAGCAGGCGCGCCTCGACTCTAAAGAAGCGGTAATTGCTTTTCTATCGGGTCCTCAATTCAAAGGAATCGGCCTGGTGACGGCCAGTAATATAGTAGAAGCTCTAGGAGAAGATGCTGTTTCACTGATTCTTGCCGATCCTGATTGTTTGGATGGTATAGAAGGAGTGACTGCCTTAAGGAAGAATAACTTGATTGAAACCTTACAAGAAGAACAGGGGATGGATCAGATTATTCTAACCTTGAATAGATACGGGTTAAATAATACCATGGCCTATAAAATTTACGACCAGTATGAAGAGAAAACATTAGAAGTCATTCAAACCAATCCTTACCAACTTGTGGAAGACATTGAGAGATTCAGTTTTGCCCGGGCCGATGCCCTTGCTGAAGAAATAAATATTGAAGCTGATGCAGATGAACGTCTAAGAGCTGCTCTTCTTCAAACTTTATCTGATCATTGTTTCCAATCCGGTGATACTTACATTCTTCATGATGCATTCATCAGACAAGCGATTCATTTATTGGAAGCAGCACGACCTTTTATCATCGAAACTCAACAAGTGGAAGAAGCTTTAAGTCAATTAACTGCTGAGCAGATGATTGCCGAAGATGGCGAAACAAGATACTATTTAAAGTCTCTTTATAATGCCGAATTGGGTATCGTATCGCATATTCAGCGGCTGAAAGAATCAGATGAGATTGATATTGACTATGAAGAAGAGGATATAGACGGAGCGATCGCTGCAGTAGAGAAAGAGCAGGGATTTAATTTTGGTTCCTCACAAAAAGATGCCATCAAGGAAGCACTTGTTTCACCTATCTTCATTTTAACCGGGGGCCCGGGAACAGGAAAAACAACGGTAGTCAATGGCTTGGTAAAAGTGTATTCACTCTTAACAGACAGCTCGTTAGACCCGCACTCTTATAAAAATGATACTTTTCCTGTTATTTTGGCAGCACCTACAGGCCGGGCGGCCAAACGATTAGGAGAAACAACCAACCTCGAAAGCGGCACTATTCACCGCCTCTTAGGACTCGGAGCGGATGATGACTTTAATCTGGATCCTAAATATTATGACAATCAATTGTCAGGTCAGCTCTTGATTATTGATGAGATGTCGATGGTGGATACCTGGTTATGTAATCATCTGTTGAGTGCTGTTCCTGATCAGATGCAGGTTATTTTAATAGGGGATAAGGACCAGTTGCCTTCTGTAGGTCCGGGGCAGGTGTTTTCTGACTTGATAGAAAGCCGGCAGCTTCCATTAAAAGAATTGAATGAGATTTATCGTCAAGAATCCGATTCATCTATTCCTTTTCTGGCAGCCCACATCAAGAACAATACTTTACCCCATGATTTTGGTGAAAACAAATCTGACCGTAGTTTTATTCCCTGCCAGACTCAGCAGGTAGTTAATGCAGTGAGTCAAGTTGCTGCTCGAGCTGTCGAAAAAGGTTTCACTATAGAAGATCTGCAGGTGCTCGCTCCCATGTACAAAGGTCCGGCCGGCATTGACCAGCTGAATGTAGCCCTTCAAAATGTGTTTAATCCAAATGAGGACGGTTCGAGAAAGGAAATTAAAAACTTCGAGACGATTTATCGAATCGGTGATAAAGTCCTGCAATTGACCAATGAGCCTGAGCTGCAGATTTTTAATGGTGATATCGGTATTATTACAGGTATTAGTTATGCCAATGAAAATGCCGATAAAACAGATAAATTAACAATTTTATTTGATACGATTGAAGTAGAATACAGTCGAAATCATTTCAATAAAGTTACCCTCGCTTACTGTATGTCTATTCACAAGGCTCAAGGGAGTGAATTTAAGGTGGTCATCCTTCCTTTTGTTAAAAGTTACCATAGAATGCTGCGTAAGGATCTGCTGTATACCGCTATCACACGAGCAAGTGACTGGTTGATTTTATGTGGGGAAGAAGAGGCTTATTCCTATAGTTTGACCCAGGACTCGGCCAACCGGCAGACGAGTTTGGTTGAACGTTTATCCCCATCCGGTAAGAAAAAACCTCCGGTATCGATTGAAACTGTCCCGGCTTCAGAGAATGATGTTTCTCCAAACACTCAGATAGTAGAAGAGGAAGGCGACAGGACGAAAGACCTGCAGCCGGGAGAAAGATATGTCCTGTCCCCCAAAATGGTAGAAAATGAATCGATAGCCGCCATGATCGGGATGGAAGACATTACACCTTATGATTTGACATAAAAGTGAGGGAGGTTCTTATATTGAATATTAAAGTAAAAAGATTCTTAAAAGAATCAGTTGTTATAGCTTTTGGGTCTTTCATTATTGCTTTTGCCTACCATTCTTTTATTTTGCCTCATCATATTGTAGGTGGAGGAGCATCGGGTGTAGCCACCTTGTTTTTAGAAGTTTTTGGCTTCAACCCAGCTGTCACTTTATATGCCATCAATATTCCTCTGCTCCTTTTATGCTGGTTTGTCCTGGGGAAAGATATTTTTAGAAAAACCGTCATTGGAAGCTTCATGTATCCTTTTATGGTTGATTTAACGAAGGGTTTCCCCTCCTTAACCAATGATTTGCTGCTGGCTTCTATTTTTGGCGGAGTGATTATGGGTGTGGGGATTGCCTTAATTTTTAAAGTGGATGCTTCGACAGGTGGGACGTCTATCCTTGTTCAGATTATGAAAGAAAAGTTGGATATTTCCTTGGGAACGGCAACGATTATTATAGACGGGATGATTGTGCTGTCTAGTTTATTTGTCTTTGATGCTGAAACAGTTTTATATGCTGTCATCAATATTGTCACCCTCTCGAAAGCTATCGATTTGGTAGAAGTTGGTCCACCAGCAGACCTGAATATATTTGTCGTGTCCGACTACCCTCAGCAGGTAATAGATCGGGTGAGAGCGGAGCTGGTTCGAAGCGTTACTATATTGGAAGGGAAAGGCGGCTATAAAGGAGAAGATCGAGAAGTACTCTTTATTGTTGTTAATAATTCTCAGTATAAAGCCTTCATAGAAATTATGGAAGACATAGATCCAGCAGCTTTTATTGTGGTTAATAATGCCAAAGAAGTGAAAGGGAGAGGTTTTTCTCTCGAACGGAATTTTATGGAAAATATCAACCGTATTGGCTAAAGAAAAATTGACAGTTGGCTAATAAATCGCTATAATTATCAAGGAATATAGGATATACTGAGTCACTATTTGCGCTGACAGAAACACTTATAAAGTTGAGATTAAGTGACGTAAACGATGAGGTGCTCCCTATAAAAATTTCGATGAAAATCGGACGCTGCTCGCGTTATCCAGTCTATAAGAAGTAATAAAAAAGTAAAACTTGAATTTATTGCAAGCAAGGTGGTACCGTGTCCAGACACCCTTGTCCGCAATGAATTCAAGCTTTTTATTTATAAGGAGAGAAATAATTAATGAAAAAACTAACGGCTAATGAAGTAAGACAAATGTTTTTAGATTTTTTTGAGTCTAAAGACCATACGATTTTAGAACCAGCATCCTTAGTGCCTGTAGATGATCCTACTCTTTTATGGATTAACTCAGGAGTAGCAACGATTAAAAAGTATTTTGATGGAACAGAAGAGCCGCCCAATGTCCGCTTAGCCAATTCACAAAAGTCTATTCGTACCAATGATATAGAAAATGTGGGTTACACTGCCCGCCACCATACACTTTTTGAAATGCTTGGAAACTTTTCGATTGGTGACTATTTTAAAGAGGAAGCTATTGTGTGGGCCTGGGAATTATTAACATCAAAAGAATGGTATGCCATGGATCCAGAAAAACTTTCTGTGACCATTTATCCTGAAGATGAAGAAGCCAAACGTATCTGGCAGGACGTAGTAGGTCTTCCTAAGGATCGTATTATCGAATTAGAGGAGAACTTTTGGGATATCGGCGCCGGTCCATCTGGACCTAACACAGAAATCTTTTATGATAGGGGTCAGGAATACAATGATTTGGATGAAAATCATCCTGAAAGCTTCGCTGGAGGAGAAAATGAGCGCTGGTTAGAAATTTGGAATATTGTATTTTCACAATTTAACCATCTGCCGGACGATACTTATGAGCCTTTACCGAATCAAAATATTGATGCAGGGATGGGTTTGGAGCGGATGATTGCGCTGTCACAAGATGCTCTCACGAACTTTGAAACTGACTTATTCTTACCCATTATTGAAAAGATCAGTGCTATTTCCGACAAAGTTTACGGAAAAGATGAGGTTAAAAATACTTCGTTTAGAATTATTGCTGATCACATTCGCGCGGTCACTTTTGCTGTTTCTGATGGTGCTCTGCCATCTAATGACGGCCGGGGTTATATTTTACGCCGATTAATCCGTCGTTCTGTCCTGCATGGTCAAAAGTTGGGTATTCGGGAACCTTTCCTGACCGACTTGGTGCCTGTTGTAAATGAAGTAATGGGAGATTATTACACTAGCTTAAAAGAAAATGAAGACTTCGTGAAAAAAATTATCAAACGCGAAGAAGATCGCTTCCACGAAACATTAGCCGATGGTCTGGCTATCTTGAATGATCTGATTAGTGATCTAGAAGAAAATAATGAAAAAACAATTGATGGCGCTTCTGCTTTCAAATTATATGATACGTATGGTTTCCCTTATGAGTTAACAGAAGAATTTGCTCAAGAGAGAAAGCTGGCTGTAGATGAAGCTGGTTTTAATCAAGAGATGGAAGCCCAGCGTGAAAGAGCAAGAGCTGCCCGCAGTACAGAGCAGTCGATGTCGATTCAATCCGATGTTTTCAAAGACTTAGAAGAAGATACTGAATTTACGGGCTATACAGAAACAGAAGACACTGCCAAGATTATTTATATGGTAGCTGATGGAAAAGTGCAGGAAGCAATCGAACCTGGTCAAAGAGGAGAAATTGTATTTGAACAGACACCTTTTTACGCTGAAAAAGGGGGGCAAGTGGGGGATACAGGGTATGTTTATGATGGAAGCGGCCAAGTAGTTGCAGAAGTTCTAGATGTCCAGAGTGCTCCGGGAGGTCAAAACCTGCACATTATTGAAAGTGTACAGCATCTTGATGTGAAGGAAAACTACTGTTTAGAGATTGATGTACAGAGACGTGAATTGATTAAACGCAACCATACAGCGACACACTTGATGCACCAAGCCTTACGAGATATCTTAGGCGAGCACGTCCACCAAGCAGGTTCTTTAGTGGCGCCTGACTTATTACGTTTTGATTTTTCCCATTTACAGCCTGTAAGCAGTGAAGAGATAGCTGAGATTGAGGATTTAGTGAATCAAAAGATTTGGGACAGCATTCCATTAGAGACTATTGAGACAGATATTAAAACCGCCAAAGATATGGGAGCTCAAGCCTTATTTGGAGAAAAATACGGTGAGGAAGTGCGAGTAGTTTGTATCTCAGACTATTCAAGAGAATTATGCGGAGGAACCCATGTCTCTAATACCAGTGAAATTGGTTTATTCAAGATCACTCAGGAGACTGGAGTAGGTGCCGGCGTTCGACGTATCTTTGCTCAAACGAGTCAAGGGGCTTTCGATTGGTTGGAAGAGCAGCTGCAGATTTTGGATCAATCGAAAGCTTTACTCAAAGCTCAAACACGACAAGATGTTCCGGCAAAAATCATGTCACAGCAGGATCAAATTAAAAAATTAGAAGCTGAATTAGAGTCACTTAAGCATCAGATGGCTAATGAAGAAGCAGAATCAGTGTTTGAAGATGTTCAAGAAATTGAAGGAGTTCGTTTTATTGCTTCTGTCACGAATGTTAATGACATGTCGCAATTACGTGACTTGGCTGATCAATGGAAACAAGGAGATTTTTCAGACATTCTGGTTCTAGGTTTAGAAGATAGTGGAAAGGCAAATTTATTAGTGGCTATGAAGCCTTTGATGATAGAAAAAGGTCTTAAAGCGGGTGATTTAATTAAAGAGATTTCTCAACATATCAAAGGTGGCGGAGGTGGCCGTCCTGACATGGCTCAAGCGGGAGGCTCTTATCCTGAAGGTTTAGATCGAGCCATAGATGCTGTTTCTGAGTGGATTCAAGAAGAAATATAATTTTTTTAATTTACTTCCTATCAATTGTGGTTTTCAACTTTTTCTAGTACAATGTGACTAATGTGAATTATGGAGGTTGACCATGGAAATAGATAAAACGATGCGATTCAATGTTGAAGAGAATGATCGTGATGATATCGAACAAATTTTAAAATTGGTCTATCAAGCACTGGAAGAAAAAGGTTATAATCCAATCAATCAAATTGTTGGTTATTTACTATCAGGAGACCCTGCCTATATTCCCCGTCACAATGATGCCCGTAACCTTATTAAAACTTACGAGCGGGATGAAATTTTAGAAGAATTAGTTAAAAGCTATATCGAGCCAGGCAGGGAATAGTGGGAAGAATTCTTGGTTTAGATGTGGGCTCAAAAACGATAGGTGTCGCAGTCAGTGATCCAATGGGGTGGACAGCCCAGGGACTGGAAGTGCTTTCCATTAATGCTAAAAAAGATGATTGGGGTTTTGATCAGCTGGCTAAGATATTAGAAACTTATCCAGTAGAGAAATGCATCATCGGTTTACCCAAAAATATGGATGGTTCTTCAGGCGAACGAGTAGAAATTTCTATAGATTTTGGAAATGAATTTGAAGAAAAATTCCAAATTCCAGTAGTATATCAAGACGAACGCTTAACAACCAAGCAGGCAGAACGAATGCTTATTGAAGAAGGCGATGTATCGCGGAAGAACCGTAAAAAAGTAATCGATAAATTAGCAGCCGTTCTAATTTTACAAAGTTATTTGGACCAATTATAAAGGAGAAACAGTATGCCCGAAGCAAATGAAGAAAATTTCATAATGGCTTTTGATGAAGATGGGGAAGAGGTAAAGTTAAATATTCTTTTCACATTTCATTCAGAGGAATTGGATAAATCTTATGTGATTGTGTACGAGGATCAAGATGAATCCGATGAAGAAATCGAATTACAAGCTTTTTCATATGAAGAAACAAGTGATCAAGACGGTCAATTACACGCGATTGAAACAGAAGAAGAATGGGATATGGTCGAAGAAGTGCTCGCAACTTTCATTGATGAATCCCCAGAAGACTAAATAAAATAAACTTATCAGCAAAATCTATCAGGGATTGTTTTGCAATTTCTGATAGTTTTTGTTATTCTTTACGCAATATTATTTTTTTGGTATATATATGAGAGGAACAAATGAATGACTTACTCAACCCGTAAAGAACGAAAGAAGAAGAGAAATAAAAAACGTTCTATTTGGAAAGTTTTTTTGTGGCTCTTCATTTTAATTATATTAGCCCTGGCTGGAATTGGCTTTTATGGCTATACACAGTATGAAAGCAAGTTAGAGCCCGTTGATCCCCAAAGTGAGGAAAGTATTGAGGTAGAAATTCCTTTTAATTCTTCTATGCAGGAAATTTCTCAAATTTTAGAAGATAACCAGCTCATTCAAGATGCAAGAATTTTTAATATCTATACTCGAGTGAATGGTGAAGATAATTTTCAAGCAGGTTTCTATGAGTTATCCCCCTCGGATAGTGTTCAAGAGATTGCAGATCAACTTCAAGAAGGCGGATCTGATGTTTCTCAGGAAGCAATCAATCAAATAACCGTACCCGAAGGCTATAATATAGTGCAAATTGTAGATGTCATTGACCAAAGTACAGATTTTTCCAGAGATGAAGCTTTATTGCTTCTTGAAAGTTCTGATTTTATTCAGTCCTTATATGATAAATATCCTGAACTTTTAAGCGGAGCTTTAGAAGCGCGGGAAGAAACGATTTATACATTAGAAGGCTATCTCTATCCAGCAACTTATGAAATTAATGTGAATATGTCCCTCGAGGAACTGCTCACTGCCATGGTAGATAAAGCGAATACTGAATATACCCCTTATTTTACGGAAATTGAACAGTCAGAATATGACTTACATGATGTATTGACTATCGCTTCTTTTGTGGAAGCAGAGGCTAATAACGATGAAGACAGACGTCTGATTGCAGGAGTTTTCCTTAATCGTCTGGCCATCGATATGCCCCTTCAAACAGATGTAAGTGTCGGTTATGCTAATGGAGAACATTTGGAGTACACCACTTTGGAAGATGCAAATATTGATTCCCCTTATAACTTATACCGTAATATAGGATTGGGTCCAGGACCTAACAATAATCCAAGTGTAAATTCTGTGGATGCTGTACTCCATCCTGCAGAGAGTGATTATCTATATTTCTTAGCGGATATTAACACTCAGGAAACTTATTTTTCTGAGACTTTTGAAGAACATTTAGAGAAACAGGCAATATACGTTGATCGAACAGCCGAACCCCCATCGACAAGCGAAAATCAAGCTGAAGATGCAGATGAAGCCGTTTCTGTTCAACAATAAATAATATATTATATAACTTAGGAGAGAACAATGATGGTAGAAAAAACATTCCCGATGACAATTGAAGGAAAAGAAAAGCTGGAAAATGAATTAGAAGAATTAAAAACAACCGAACGTGATGAAGTCATTGAACGTATTAAAATTGCACGTGAATTTGGAGACTTATCTGAGAACTCTGAATATGAATCGGCTCGGGAAGAGCAGGCCTTTATTGAAGGACGTATTGTAGCAATCGAAAATATGCTTCAAAATGCTCAAATTATTGACAGCTCAAACACTGATGCAAATGAAGTGAGTTTTGGCAACACGGTAACATTTGTGGAATTACCAGATGAAGAAGAAGAAACGTATACGATCGTCGGTAAAGATGAAGCAGATCCCTTCGCTGGTAAAATCTCAAACGAATCACCTTTTGCTCAAGCCCTATTAGGTAAACTAATAGGTGATACAGCGATTATTGAGACACCTGGCGGAGAAATAACGGTTAAAATAACTGAAATTAAATAAGAATACACTAAAATATATGCTCTCTCTGAAGTAAAATCTACTATAGAGGGAGCTTTTTTTATAATTGATAGCTGCAACTATTTGACATTCTTCATCTGCGCATGTAGACTGATAAGTATAAGAAGGTTTACAAATGTAAACGATATTTCATGAGACAAGGTAAAAGTTATTTATACTGATATGAATTAAAAGAAAGAAGGAAAGAAATAATGAAAAAAGAAGTATTTTTAGAAGGCGTCAAATGTGCAGGCTGTGCAGATACAGTGCAAGAAAAATTTTCAGCAATTAAAGGTGTTGAATCTGTCGAGTTTGATTTAGTGGCTAAAATAGCCATTATTGAAAGCCAAACAGAGATTGATACCGAAACGCTCAATACTGCTTTAGCCGAAACCAATTACTCTGTAGTAAGCGACTAAGGCACTCATAGAAATTTGATCTAGACAGCAAAGTAGGAGGAATTAAAATGAGTAATCATCAAAAGCATGCAGAACATAATCATCACGACCATTCCGAACATGTCCACCATGGAGAGGACG
>JAUNQW010000025.1:19663-19971 GCA_030535975.1 Atopococcus tabaci
ATGCTCACCACGAATTTGACCAACATGATGATCATGGGGGGCACGGGCATGGTGGTCATGACCACCACCATCATGGTGATTTTGAACAAATTTTTAAAAGGTCCCTTTGGATAGGAATCCCCATATTATTATTGTCCCCTTTGATGGGGCTTACTGAAATGGGTTTAATTTCATTCCCATATTCTGATATTGTTGCCGCTGTATTGGCTACCATCTTATTATTATACGGTGGGAAGCCATTTTTCCAAGGTGCCTGGATGGAAATAAAAGATAGGGCACCAAGTATGATGGCTTTGGTTTCTTTAGGT
>JAUNQW010000036.1 GCA_030535975.1 Atopococcus tabaci
AGCCGCTTAAGCAAACGATTCAATTAAAGTCCGTGTTTTAGGGTGCACTACAAAATTCCCAACCTTTTTTTATTTACGCAAATTGCGCATGGTATAAATCGGCATATATACCATCTTCTGCTAAAAGTTCTTCATGATTACCCTGCTCCATCGAGTCGCCATCCACCATGACTACAATTTTATCCGCATCTCGAATAGTTGATAGACGATGAGCAACAACAAAACTGGTCCGGCCTTCGAGCAACTTGTTCATCGCACGTTGAATCAACATTTCTGTACGCGTATCCACACTCGAGGTTGCTTCATCCAGGATAAGAACTTCAGGATTCCTTAAGAAAGCTCTCGCTATTGTAATCAATTGGCGCTGTCCCTGCGATATGTTGGAACCCAACTCTGTAAGAACAGTCTGGTAACCCTCAGGCAGTGAGGCCACAAAATCATGAACGTTGGCAGCTTTAGCTGCTTCTAATATTTGCTCATCGCTGACATCACCGGCACCATATTTTAAATTATCCCATATAGTACCTTCAAACAGCCAGGTGTCTTGAAGTACCATCGCAAAATCATCACGCAGGTCTTCACGATCGATATTTCGGATATCCTCTCCCCGGTAACGGATAACTCCGCCGTCAATATCATAAAACCGCTCCAGCAGATTAATTAATGTTGTTTTTCCTGCTCCTGTAGGACCTACAATAGCGATCATTTCCCCCGCTCTAACTTGTAAGTTAAAGTCTTTCATTAAAAGTTCATCTTCTTTATATCCAAACTGAACATGTTCAAATTCCACTTCATAGTCAGTATTCTCTTTAAAGTCTTTTCCTTTTTCTTCTTGCATTTCTTCTTCATCTAAAATTTCAAACACTCTTTCCGTTGCTGCTACAGTAATTTGAATGGTATTGGCTAAGTTAGCTAACGAACGAAAAGGTTGTGAAAATTGATTAACATATTGGAGGAAAGACTGAACAATACCTATCTGAATAGAACCGTTAAGAACCCCAAATCCTCCTACGATGGCAACGGCAACATAGGCCATATCCTTAGCAAATCCAACTAAGGGGTTCATCATTCCGGCATAGAATTCAGCTCGCCAAGAAGAAGTATTCACGTCGTCACTCAGTTGATCAAATTGCTCTTTTTCATACTCTTCCTGGTTGTAGATTTTAACGACTGAGTGACCGGTGTAGACTTCTTCCACGTAATCATTCAATTCACCAATATTTTTTTGTCTTTCAGCAAATTGCTTTTGGGCTTTAGGAGCCACAAATCCAATTAATAAGAAATTAAGTGGAATCATTAAGATAACAATGATTGCCAGGGGACCGCTCAAGGTCAGCATCGTGACGATAATTGCAATGAACTGTACCACACTCGTTGTAAGCTGGGTCAAACTCTGACCCAGAGAGTTGGCGACCTGGTCCATATCATTAATCGCACGGGACAAAATATCTCCGGTTGAATGTGTATCAAAATAAGAAATAGGCAGACGCCCCATCTTTTCCTTCAAGTCTTTTCTTAAATTATATACCGTGCGCTGAGAGACTCGCGCGGTAATAAACTGCTGGAAATAACGGAATACTGCTGCTAACGCATAGACTCCCGCTAAAACTCCAATCGTTTGACCAATGCCTTGAAAATCGAGTAAATATCTGCCGGTCTCATCCTGCAGACCCGTCTGGAGGCCATTAAAAATCAAGGTAGTAATATTTCCCATGATCCTTGGAAGCTGGGCATTAAGAATAGCAGATAAACTGGCTAAAATTAAAACGAGTAAGAATAACCAGGCATAGTTTGACATATAGCGAATCAGGCGCTTAATCGTTCCGCTAAATTGTTTGGGTTTATCCCGAACTTTTTTATCCATTTCTTCTTCATTTATTTTTTCTTCATTCATAATTATTCCCCGGCTCCTTTCGTCTGAGATGACACAATATCTTGATAAAGTCTATTTGTAGCCATCAGCTCCTCATGACTGCCCCGACCGACAATTTGTCCATTGTCTAGTACAAGAATTTCATCTGCATTTACAACGGTATTCACCCGTTGAGCAATAATAATAACAATAGCATCTTCCGTTTCCGGTTTTAATGCCTCCCTCAGCTTAGCATCTGTCTTAAAGTCCAGTGCTGAGAAGCTGTCATCAAATATATATATATTAGGCTGGCTGACAATTGCTCGAGCTATATTTAACCGTTGTCTTTGCCCACCAGAAAAATTACGCCCGCCGGCTTCTACCCGTCGATCTAAATCTTCTACAAAATCTGCTTGAGCAATCGATAAAGCATGCCACATCTCTTCCTCACTGGCTTGAGGGTTACCATATTGTAAATTGCTTCGAATCGTTCCTGAAAAGAGAAGGGCCTGTTGAGGAGCATAGCCGATATTCTCTCTTAATTCATGCTGTTTTATAGTGCCGATATCTTTTCCATTCACTAGAATTTCACCAGAAGTAGCTTCATATAATCTGGTAATCAAGTTGGCAATAGTTGTTTTCCCGGAGCCTGTTCCTCCTATAATAGCCAGCGTATCTCCAGGCTCTAGATTCATATTAATATCACAGACAGCATCTCTTTCTGCACCTTTGAAGCCGAATGCAACATCCTTTAATTCCAAGTTGACTTTATCAACTGGTCCTAAAGTATCTACATCGCTTTCATCTCGAATATGTAGCTCCGTGTCCAATACTTCTAATATACGTTCAGCTGATACTTCCGCTCGAGGTAAGAAAAAGAATAGCATAGCCACTTGAAGGATACTGATTAACATTTGTACACCGTATTGAACAAAGGCAACTAAGTTCCCAATATCCATGATTCCTAAGGAGATTAATTGAGTTCCTTGTGTAAAAATTAAAACATTACTAATTCCCATCACAATAATCATGACCGGCAGCATCAGAGCCAGAATAGTATTTGCCCGGATAGAAGTATCTCTAAAGTCCTGGTTCGCTTCATCAAATCTTTCCTCTTCATAGCTGGTTGTATTAAAAGCTCGAATAACCCGCATACCTGTCAAACCTTCTCTGAATATTTGGTTGAGCCGGTCTGTCTTTTTTTGAATCGATCGAAAGATAGGACTCGCCTTTCTCAAAATCAGGCCTACTCCAATTGCGATAGCTGGAATAGTGACAGCAAATACCCAGGCTAACTGGGCTTCTCGTTGAAAAGCAAAAAGGAAAGATACCACCATCACGATAGGAGACATGATGATCAGACGCAGCATCAACATCGTTACTAGTTGAATCTGCATGACATCATTACTCGTTCGAGTGATTAAAGTTGATGTACCAAAAGAAGAAAGTTCCTGGCTTGAAAAAGACATAATTTTTTCAAATAACTTTTTTCTTAAAGTATTACCAAGTCCTTGAGATTCTTGGGCACTCAGCCGTGTAGAAAACACAGCAATCACAATAGTGATTAAAGTAACCACAATCATCACAATACCGATAGTCCTAACCGCCCCTGTCTCTATTCCTTGAGCTGCTAAGTTTAAGATTTCAGCAGCTAGTGTGGGTAAGACAAGAAATCCTACCGCTTCTAAAAAAATAAGAGTAACGATAAATATTATTTTTTTGCTATTCATCATTTTCCAAATTCGAATCATATTTTTCCTTCTTTCTATATTAAACTACTGAATTTTCATTTTTAAATTTTATTTCTCCTTTATTGTTCCCTTTACACCTATCTTAGCTAAAAGATCCGAGACTTCCAAAATAATAATTTTAAGCTTTACTCTCTCAGCTGTTTAAAACTGTTACATATTTAAATAACTGTTATGATAAATGAATAAAAAACGTTCTATATTGGAGGTCTCTGAATGGCAGACTATGCCCCTATTTCTATTACTAATCATTTCACGCATTCGGAAAAAAATACCGACGACCTGTTCCTTGGTGGAAAGGTTTGTAGCGCCTTAGGCTTAGTTACCGAAGCTTATTTACTGCTCTCAGATAAAAAAAACAATTTGTTCTTTATACGGCCAATTGACTTTAATATTGATTTTGAAGTTGATGAATCTATTTATGCTTTTAATTATTCCAACGGCCTGGACCTGGATCAGATAAGCAATGAAATAGTTAAGCAGGGTGTTTTTGAAACTCAACTTGAGATAGAATTACGTATTCAATTCAAAGGTCAGAAAACACCTTCTATTGTAGCATTAACCCATTCTAAAAGTTCGAATAATAAACATCTGGATAAAATAATTAAGAAAAAACGTGGTGAAAAAGTTCTTTATTTTTCCTTTAATGTCGATGAGGAAGGTTTTATTTTTTTAACTATCAACTGCTATGCAAAAGAAACCGCAACATTTCTACAAGAGCGTACCTCTATCCTCAAGTTCAGTCACCCCCTATTATTAAATAAGAATATCTGGATGATAGGGGGACATAGTCCTCAACTTGAAAGCTTCAATACCTGGAGTTTTTTTGAGTTTCTTCAAAAAGAGCATACAGAAATAAAATCCTACTATACCTTATCGGAGGATGCTCCTCATTACAAGGATGCTCTTGAACAGTATGGAGATGCTATTCTACCTTATAAATCAAAAGATTATATGACAACATTAATCCGTTCAACAGTCTTGATAACAAGCGGCTGCCCCCAGCTTTTTTATCCTGTCAATTCAATGGCATATCACCACCGACTTAAAGCAAAAAAAGTGCTTTTACCTGGATCAATACTAGGCGTCTCTAGTCATATTCATACTTTTAATCAGAGCAGCGGTCAGACACCAGTTGATTTTATCATCACCCACTGTGAGGAAGAAGCAGAATTTGTTAACTTGCGCATGGGTTATGAGGGGGACCGTATCTTAATAGCCGGCAGTTCTTTGGCCGACAGATTTTTAGATCAAGATATGGAGATTACGGAAAAGCACAGTACTTTAATGTTACCACACCAGCTTAGAGATCCCGTAAAATCTAATACCTTTTCTACTGCCGCTCATTACTTATCTTTAGTAAAGAGCAAGTTTTTCAAGGATTTTATCAAGCGCTATGAATTAAATCCTATCATAGCTTTGTCATCTTCTGAATTTTCCCGCTTTGAAAATGATTTTATAAATGAAAATATAACTACTCTCGCACAGACAGAAAGTAATATTTTAGACAGTTTTTATCATTCTATGCTGGTCATCAGCAATAATCACCCTATGGTTACTACCTTTGCTCTAAGCGGCCGACCTATCATCGCGTATGAGCCTTGGGATATAGACTCCAGGCAGTTTTTTGAAAGAGAGTCCCTCCCCTTAGGTGAACGACGCCACACACAAAAAGACTTACTGACTCTCTTAGATGAGACTGCCGAAACTGGCTTTTTATCAGAAATGAGTCATCAACTACCGCCAGAAAAGCTGATTGAATTTAGAGACAGTCAATCTAACCACCGGATCTTCGAGATACTGGTTGAGCAATTATAGAGGAAAATTGTTGGAGCTCAAAGAATGAAGTCAAATAAATACCCCTCGTTTTTTAATAATTATGATATCGAATGCTTTTTATCATTTATAAGTTACCATTGAAGAATATAGAATAAATAAATATTATAGGATGATCTGAATATGTTAACAAAAACAGCAAAATTAATGGGTGCTTCTATTCAATTGTCACTAAGTCATCCTCAGGCTGATGAAGTTTTGAATGCAGCAATGGAAAAACTTCGAAAATTTGAACAACGCTTTTCCGCTAATGACCCTCACTCCGATTTGTCTTACCTCAACCAACACGCCCATTTAGAAATGATCAAAGTCCATCCTGAACTTTTTAAGCTCATTGAAATTGGGATAGACCACAGTCTAGCGGAAGACAGCTACTTAAATATTGCTATCGGGCCCCTCGTGCAGCTTTGGCGGATTGGCTTCCAAGATGCTCAAATTCCGCATGAGAAAGAAATTAAAGACATTCTCCCTCTTATTGATCCAAAGAATATTATTCTTGACAGCCATCAAAGAAGTGTAGGTTTTAAGTTTGCTAATATGGCGATAGATTTAGGTGCTTTAGCAAAAGGCTATGCAGCAGACCTGCTTAAGCAGTTTATGCTGAAATCAGGGGCTGAAGCCGGCTTGATTGACTTAGGAGGAAACATCCTGACATTCGGCCCTAATCCTACTCGTCCCAATGGCCAATGGAACATCGGCCTCCAGGAGCCTGAATCAAAGCGAGGGAAACATTTTGCTATAGTTAAAACTCTTAACCAATCGGTGGTTACTTCAGGTGTCTATGTTAGACAACTGGAACATCAAGGAAAGAATTACCACCATATTTTCGACTCACAAACCGGCTATCCCATTGACAGCT
>JAUNQW010000010.1:0-13598 GCA_030535975.1 Atopococcus tabaci
TATGCCTTGCCTGCAGTTGCTGTTTGGACAGGGGTTCAACTCCCCTCGGCTCCATTCAGAAAAACTAGACAAGTTGATCTACTCTCTAAATATATTTAGGGAGTATTTTTTGTTCTGCCATATTAGATTATGTATACAGAAAAAGCACTCCACGCGCGTGGAGTGCTTTCATTATTAATCACAGCCGCTTTTTCTCTGATAGCCACGGGGTTCATCATAAACTCGAGTGGGATTTTGAATCGTTTGCCCAAATTCTTCGTTATTTTTTGTTTCTTGGTTAATGGTTTCATTAATTAATTCTGACTCACAGTCTGCACATTTTTCCGCTTGGTCTTCATTATGAGAATGGCAATTTGTACATTCTTTCATGCTAATCCCTCCATTTTTTATATCTAGGTGATAAGTTCTCAACTCTATTATAAAAAATTCTTTGCATATATGCAATGGAAGCCTTTTCATAAAACAATGCACTCTTTCATTTTTTTAATACATGATTTATAGAATAAAAATAGAAGGGGATTTTCCAATCTCCTTCTATTCGCCTTAATACTCTTATAAATTATTTTAGCCAAATGAATACATTTATACTCTTATACCAGTTAAGTTCTTCTCTCACCAATCAGGAGTCAACAGCAGATTATTCTGCTGTTTCTTCATCTATCATGGGTTCGGCATTTTCTCCACCAGGAGCTTCCGCAGGTTCATCTATCATAGGTTCACTTGATTCTTCTATAGAATCCGTAGGGGCAACTTCAGGTTCAGTATCATCCATGCACCCTGTTAAGAGAAACAGTGCAGCACCAGCTAATAAAATTTTTTTCATTTGAATTCCTCCTTATAAAGTAAGAAAATAGTATCTCTTCCATCGTCTACCATACCTTGTCTTTTTATCTTAATTTGACTAACTTACAGAGAGTCTAAATGGTATATATAAGTATTATCTCATTAATCTCTCATATTTTTAAGCAAAAGCCCCTGCCTTTATTGATCTGCTTCATTTTGTTGTTCCAAGACAAATTGGGGTGGAAAAATATCTTCCATATCGCTGGCTACTTCATATAGATTTTCACCATAACTTACCACATGGCGTACCCACTCTTCTTTGATTTCCCATAGATTAGCCTGAATAATATATTGGTTCCAATCATCAATCACAAATAATCTTTCCCAAGAGTCACGTATTTTTTGATAAATCTGGGGGTACATACCGCCATGATCCGTTAAAAGACCATACTGACTTTCGATCCCCAAATCCTCAAGCTCTTTGGCATAAGCCTCTGCATCCTCTGCATCTTTAGGAATATATAGGTTGTTTAGGACATAATCCCACTTGCCCCCATCAAAATAAATGACTTCATCAACCGGCACAGTCAAGCAATAAATAACATGACCTTTTTCACCTACGAAAGAGCTTTGTTTAGTTACTCCACACCATATAGGAAAAATAACATCTTTCGGTCTTTCGACAATTTTTTTGGCTAAGGATGAGAAGATACGATACTGAGGAATAATATAATCCCCTGTGGAACCAAGATTCATTCGAATAAAGCGTTCTTCATTAATGATCCGCTTGTTTTTCTTCAATTCATGAAGCGAATCCTTATGCTGCATAGTATATAAATTGACCGTCTGCATTTTGCAGGCACATCCTTTCTCTATTAGTTTCATTCATCGTACAATATATGCAAGAGACCTTCAATGAAGAAGTATTTTAATAAGAAAGATTTATTCCAGAGGAGGGAAAACATGAAAAAAATGCAGAAAGAAAATAAACCCCTTTTTATCTCATTTCTTATCTTACTGACTTATTTATTAGGAAATACCCTACTCATTATTGCAGCAGCTTTTCATTGGCTGACAGGCAAAAAAAGAAAACAGAATAAATAACCATCTGCTAATGACAAGACCAAAAATTCAGAATCTTCTGGATGTTTGGTCTTTTTTCTTTAGAAAACTCTATGATTAATCATCTCTTTCCAGCTTATCAAAGATATTCTGAGTCCGACTCCCCTCAGGCAAAGCAGACTGAAGGCGCTCTAAACAGATTTGATGGTCGTGCTTTCTGGCTGTGCACTGGTAACGACCAAAAAGCAGGATAGAATGATGGGCTTGGTGCCAGGAGCTGTCCGGCAGTTGTTCCATCATGATCTGTTCAACTTGCAGGACATTGGCGTCGTCCGGCACAAAATTCATCCGCTTACTGACACGTTCGACATGAGTATCCACAGCAAAAGCCGGAATGCCAAAAGCATTGGCTAGTACAACATTGGCAGTCTTGCGCCCAACTCCAGGTAAGCTCATAAGTTCTTCACGTGTTTGAGGAACCTGTCCGGAAAATTCTTCAACAATTTTACGAGATAAGTTTTTCAGGAATTTAGACTTATTTTTGTAAAGTCCAATTGTTCTAATCTTTTCCTGGATATCTTCTAAAGAAGCCTGCATCATGAGCTCCGGTGTTGGATAGGCTGAAAATAAGCCTGGCGTAGCTTTATTAACTCCCACATCCGTAGCTTGGGCACTTAATACTGTAGCGCAGAGCAGTTGAAAATCAGACTCATAATCCAATTCCGTCTGGGTGCTGGGATATAACTGAGCCATTCCTTCGACAACAATCTGAACTTCTTCGGTATTTAATAATTTTAGATTCGACAAATCAGCTAACTCCTCTATCGTTTTATATCATATTTAAATGATTGTCTTTAATCACAAGATTTTTCATTGATAAATCCACTATCCCTGCTGAGTGCGTGATGGCTCCGCTGGAAACATAATCAATAGCCCGATCAGCATATCGGTGGACATTTTCTGCATTAATATTTCCGGAACATTCTACTACAGCTTCACCATCGATGATGGCCAGGGCCTGGTCGATATCTTCAATAGAAAAATTATCTAGCATAATAATATCGGCCTGATGTTTGACAGCTTCTTCAACCATCTCTAAGCTTTCACATTCAACTTCGATTTTATGAATGAAAGGATCTATCGAACGAGCTTTTCTCACAGCCTCACCTATACCGCCGGCAGCTGCAATATGATTATCTTTAAGCATGATCATATCCGAAAGGTTGTAGCGATGATTATAGCCTCCTCCCACACGGACCGCATATTTCTCTAAATACCTTAAGCCGGGGGTAGTTTTGCGTGTATCGAGTACTTTAATACCTGCTTTGGCTAAAGGGGCTGCAAGGGCGTAAGTAGCGGCAGCAATGCCTGACAAAGCTTGTAAAAAGTTCAGCGCCACCCGCTCACCTGTTAACAAGACTTGAACAGGTCCAGTTAATAAACAAATAAGTTCTCCAGGTTGAATCTTATCTCCCTCTTTTTTGAACCATTTAAAGGTTAAATTACTTTTTGGAGATAAGACTTCAAATGTCCGTTGAAAGACAGGCAGTCCTGCTAAGATGCCTGTATCTTTAGATAAGAGTTCTATACTGGCCATTTGATGGTTTTTAAAAATAGCCTGACTGGAGATATCATAAGTAGTAATATCTTCATTTAGTGCCTGTTTAATAACAGGGTCCATTTTAAGATGGCTGATCATTTCTATTCTCCTTTTTCTTTCATATGATGGTGGTTTTAATTGAGACTCTGTACTAAAGAACGAGCGAGATGAAGAGCTCCATATAAAGCAGCTTTATTTCCCAAACTGGCTGACTGAATGCTGACATGACTGAAGCTGGACATGAGTGTTTTCTTTATGTCTCTTTCAATATCCTCGACAATCTTGCTCTCTTCCATGATTCCTCCACCTAATAGAATGAGGCTGGGTTGGAAACTGACGATGATTGTCATAAGCCCTTGCCCTATTTCATGGATCCACGTGTGATAGATTGCTGTGAGGCTGGGATCTTTCTCTTCTTTAATCGTCCGCATGATAATCTTACCATTGTCATAGAGAGGGTTTAACTTTTCTGCTTGGCGGACAAGCGCCTGGGTTGAGGCATAGCGCTCATAACATCCGAATTGGCCGCAATTGCATCGAAGGCCGTCGATATGGGTAGTCATATGACCAAATTCTCCGGCACCATAGTTACTGCCTTTATATAGTTTCCCCACCATAAAGATCGCACCGCCGATACCTGTACCATAAGTCAGCATAATAAAATCTTCTAACCCTTTGTAATCACCAAATTCTCTTTCACCAATCGCTGCTGCATTAACATCATTCTCTACTACAACAGGCACAGCCAGTCTTTTTTCTAGAATTTCTTTAATCGGGGTCCCTGTATAATCGGGAATATTGTCATTGGCATAAATGATGACACCTGTCTCACTATCTACTTGATTAGCCGTTGAAATGCCTATAGAGGTCACTTGGTCCATATGCAGGTATAGTTTTTCAGCTAATTGCTCAATCATATGAACACCGCCTTGACCGACAGGAGTAGGATATTCATGAAAATAATCTAATTCATCATTCTCTTTAATGACCGCATATTGAATATTAGTTCCGCCGATATCCACGGTGATAGTTTTCATAGTCCTGCTCCTTTTTTTTACTGATCTTTCCTTTTCATTAATAATTCTTTTCCTTTATCTACAGAATCAGCAATCACCTGCAAGCTCTTTTCAAGCTTTTGGCTTTCCCAATCACTTAAAGGCAGCTCATAACGATTTTCGATACCGTTAATCCCTACTTTTGTCGGCATGCCGAAGCATAGTTCTCTTTTCGAACTGTATGTTCCAACGGGATGCAGGCTGGTGAGAGGCACTATGGTCTGTTCATCCAAAACAATCGCCTGGACTAATTCTATCGTAACAATACCGATAGCTGCATCAGTCACACCGTTTTTATTGTCATAAACCACACCTGCTGCTTCAACAATTTCTTGATTTAAGTCTGCAACATTAAGAGCGGATTCTTGAGGAAAGAAAGTATCTAAATCATCAAAAGGAATACCGGCAATGTGGGTATGAGACGGCACCATAAAAGCAGCATTACCATGCTCACCCATCATATAAGTGGAAACAATTTTAGGATCTACTTGGTAATGTTTAGCTAAAGTATACCTCAAGCGTGCCGTCTCCAGCATGGTACCAGTCCCCATACATTTCTCTTTGGGATAGCCAAATTCTGTAATAGCCAGCTGCGTCCAAGTATCTACAGGGTTAGAGACAAAAATAAGAATGGCCTCCTGCGTCGCGCCCATAATTCCTTCCATGATCTGCTGTAATTCCGGAATATTGTCTTCCAGTAATTCCTGTCGCTCTAAATTAGGCAGGATGTTATCTCCGTAGTAATAGCTAGCTGCAACAATAATCATATCTGCATCAACTAAATCATCGTAAGTCCCATTTCTTATCTTAAAATTATGATGATTTAATGCTCCTGTCCCATGATTTTGATCCAGAGCTTCTCCAAACACCCGGTCTTCTCGTGTATCAATCAGAATATATTCATTAAAAAATGTAGTTCTCAATAAATTAGTAAGCACTGCTTTTCCTACATGTCCCACTCCAATAATCCCGAGTTTAGAACTTTTCATATTACCACTCCTCGTCGAATCTACTGGTTACTATTATATCACTCAAAAGAGTCGTAAGTGATAAGGATTTCCATTGGAAAATCAAAAACTCCCTTAATCAAAAATTAAGGGAGAATCTAATTTTACTTGAGCAGCTGAGTTACATTCGGCTGTCAATCTTAACCTTTTATTAATAGCGTAAGCGGGCGATAGCAGTGATGTCTGTCTGATCATCAGAGAAGAAATCATCCATCACCACATAAACATCTGCTTTGGACTGTAAAGCTCGAGTCACTAGATGTCGGTAATAATCATCATCATTCTCTTCATAAGTCCCATCATCATTAATTCGTCCCTGCACATCTTTACTTTCATTGACAATGAGGCTTTCAATGCGGCCGTCTACTACTGCACGTGCCAGCTGGGCAGGATCATTTTCAATCAGATAATTAGGTGCTGTTTCCTCAAAGAGCTCAAACAAATCTTCAGTTTCCTGCTTGACTAATTTTTGATCCAGTTCAAAAGCTGCTTCTTTTAATTCTGTAATATGAGCACCGGACCCATCTTTTTCAATACCCTCTTCAAGTAAGTATTGGTTATTACTCAAATCTCTAAATACGGATTGATTATCAGGTGTAGCGTAAAGAATAAGAGGAATATCTTCTTTAAGAGAATAGTTTTCATAAATATATTTATCAACAACCCGGAAATAATTGACGCGGTCTATCTCTTTCTCACTTGATGTTTCATTGTGGCCATGAAAACTTTGAGGTCCATCCGTGCCACGCGAGCCATAACTTCCGTGAGAGAGCTGTCCCCCTTCTTTTTCTGTACCTAAAGCATCTTCTAAGGTTTTAGGAGCATCATCTTCCGGGAATTCAATCTCATCTAACTCTCTGCCTCTTCCTCGGTAAAGTGAAATCTCGTGTTGATTCAAGACTAGCAAGTGATAATTATGAGAAAATTGGTAGTTAGCAATAACAGGTAAAAGATAAGGCAGATGCCCTGCTGTAACAGTATTATCGACCGGAATAGCTGTATGGGTATAATAAATTTCATCTAATGTTGCATAAATTAATAAGCCGCCCCGGGAAGAAACCAGCTCACGCATATGAGCATCAACCTCATCTAATTGACTCATGAGCTTTGCAGCATCTTCGGAATTAAATTTTTCCTGCGCTAATTTTTTACCTTCTGAAATCAAATTAGATAAACGAGTCTGATCTTTATCACTCCTCAAATCTTCCACACTCAAACGCTGGGATATTGAAATGACAGGTTCTTCTTCAATTGACAGTATTTCTTCTTCTGGAAAAATATCTAGACGTTTCATAGTTTCCACTCCCCTTTCCATTTAGTCTACCAATACTAAGGTTAAAAATAAAAAAGAATGGCTTTTAATCTTCCAACAGCTGATTATTTTCTTATCCACAATTGATTATTCATTATATAATGGATGAGAGGAGTGATTGCTGTGCAGGAAGCCACGGATGCCTATTTAAATATTAAAACTGAAGATATTATCTATTTTGACTCTGACTCAGAAGCTTACGATGATTATTTTGAAAGTGAACCCACCGATTATAAAGATTTAGAACAGCTTCGAAAATATTATCAGCCTATTTGTGCTCAACCTTATTTTATTGATTATGGATGCGGGACAGGCCGGGCGTTATATTTTATTCATCATTTCTATCAGCTGCCCGTTTCGGGCATTGAAGTTAATCCAGATACTTTTAAGCTTTGTGAAATGAATAGAAGAAGCTATCTAGCTGCTCATCCTTCTCCTCAGCCCCTCCAACTTTTTCACATGCCGGCTGAGCATTATATATTAACTGAAGAACATAACACTTTTTATTTTTTTAATCCCTTTTCACTGGAAATTTTTACCCAGGTAATGAATAAAATTATACAATCCTATCATGACTCCCCCCGATTGATGGAGTTAATTTTATATTATCCCCTCGAAGAATATGTCGACTATCTTACTTATCAAACACCTTTCAGACGGGTGAAAACCATCGATCTACCCTGGCACCCTTCTAAAACTGACCGCTTTGATATTTTTCATACCCTAAATTATTGAAAGACATAAAAATATCCCGAGAAGACTGGTTACCAGTCTTCTCGGGATATTTTTTTATAAGACTTATTCAATCTTTCCACGCATAGCTTGTTCATAACTGTCTACTTTACTTTGAGCATCTGCCATCGATTCTCCAATGGCACTCATATAAAGTTTAATTTTAGGTTCTGTACCACTCGGGCGTAATGCTATCCATCCGCCATCTTCAAAGGTATAGCGTAGGACATTGGAAGAAGGGTAATCCAGTGTTTCAATCTGCCCGTCCCCTGCAGAGCTCTCACGTGTTAAATAATCATCTGTCTTGACAACATCGTAATCTGCAATGTTTTCTAACTGGGCCTGACGCACTTCAGTCATAATTTTTTCCATAGTTTCCTGACCTGAAAGGCCGGGATATTGAACTGAAATGGTACGGTCATAATAATAACCATATCTTTCATAAATCAACTCTAGAGCATCGACTAAGTTACGACCTTCTTCAAAGTGATAAGCCGCGACTTCTGCCATCAAAACTAACGCTTGAAAAGCATCTTTATCACGTACGAAAGGCTTAACTAAGTAACCAATCGCTTCTTCAAAACCTAAAATCATCTCATGTGAGCCTGTTTTTTCAAATTCTTTAATTTTGTCCGCAATAAATTTAAATCCTGTTAATACCTCATAAACTTCTACCCCATGCGCCTTAGCGATAGCATCTGGGAGATGACTGGAGACTAAGGAACGGATGAGAGCAGGGTTCTCAGGCAGATTGCTTTGTGTGACGAGATAATCCAGCATGAGAGCGGCTGTTTGATTACCTGATAAAAGAGTGTAATCTTCCACACCTGTTCGGACACAAACTCCTAAACGATCGGCATCTGGGTCAGTGGCAAAAAGTACATCTGCATCCACTTCTTCTGCCAGTTCTTTACTCAAGTCAAAAGCTTCTTCTGTTTCAGGATTGGGTGATTTGACAGTAGAAAAATCAGGATCAGCCTGACATTGGGATTCGACATAAGAAATATTAGTAAAACCTGCCTGATCAAAAGACTTTTTAGCAAGCTGCGTCCCTGCTCCATGCATAGCGGAATAGACAAAATGAATGTCGCTGCCTACTTTTTCCGCTAGAGAAGGATTTACTGTCACTTCTTTTAATTCTTCAAGATAAGCTGCCAGCACCTCTTCACCTACAAGTTCGATCGTCCCCTCCGCCTGTAAAGCTTCAGCATCTGCTACTTCAATATCAAAAGGAGATTCAATTTCATTGATAAAGTCTGTTAAACGAGCCGCTGCTTCTGGTGGGAATTGGCCGCCATCTTCACCATAAACTTTAAATCCGTTGTAATTCGGAGGGTTATGGCTCGCTGTTACCATGATCCCGGCTATCGCTTGATAATAACGGACAGCAAAAGATAAGACAGGCGTAGGATTGAGCTCTTCAAAGACATAAGACTTAATTCCATGTTGGCCTAATACTTTAGCAGCTTCGAAAGCAAAGCTGTCGGAATAGTGACGGTTATCATAGGAGATAGCTACCCCACGTTCTTTCGCTTCATCTCCCTGCTCTTCAATCCATCGAGCCAGTCCTTCAGTTGTCTGATGAATGATTTGAATATTCATCCGATTGGTCCCATGTCCTAATATTCCTCTCAGGCCTGCTGTCCCAAAAGTAAGGGAGCTGCCAAACGCCTCCTCTTTTTCTTCAGCAGACATCTCATCCAGCTCAGGTCTGAGGTTCGTGTCTAATCGATCGTACCATTTAGTATAATTTTTTTTCCAACTACTCATTTATTTTTCCTCCTAAATCCAGTACTCAGCAGCATTACACCACCTGATAAAGGCGGGATTTATCACCTAGCTACTCCTCTTAACGTTTGGGAGCCAGGCGTCCTGTCCGATAAGCATCGAGTAAAATTTTCAAGTCTTTACTTTCCTCTCTCAACTGCTCGCCGATATCTGTATCAGCAACTTTCTGTCTTTCCATATCCTTATCAACAACTCGTTTGGTGGACACGATATCTGTGTGGTTTTTTACCGCGTCCTGACGAGAACTGAAAGGCTGGTTGACAGCTAATTCCATACCATAGGAATTATAAAGCAGCGTATAACCGCCGATGCCTGTCTTACCTTGGTAAGCTTTTGAAAAGCCACCATCGATGACCAACATTCGATTGTTAGCTTTAATTGGATTTTCCCCAGATTTTTCTTTAATCGGTGTATGCCCGTTAATAATGTGTGAATTCGGTCCATTGCAATTGAATTCATTCAATATTTTGTTTACGCCCTCTTCTGTTTCACGTAATTTATAATATTTATTTTTGTGCTCAGTCCAGGTTTCTTTCTCTTCAATATAATAGCGCTCAAAAGTTGTCATGGCATGCTTTCCAAAGAGCGGTGAAACAGCTCCTGACCATAGATACCAGATAAGATCCGCTGCTAAAGTATGTTCCAGACAGCCTTTATTTAAGCTGACCGCATCTCTGATAGCCTGCTCAAAAAAATCAAACAGGGCTTTGCCCGAATAAATCTCATCATGATAATGGAACTCTAAGAAATCTCCTTCTTTAGTCATCGGCATACAACCATGGAAAAGCAGGTTATCATTATAAACCAGATACATGGATCCTTTTTCAATCATAAAGTGGATATGATCTTGTAATTGTTCAGAATTCATAAAAGCTTGGGATAAGTCAGTCATGATTTGATTTTCTTCTTCTGTTAATTCATATGGATTATCAGGATCAACAGTGGGAAAATCCATGGTGACCATGTCATATTCTTCTCCTCGAAGCTGAATTATCCCTTGGTCAAAGTCAATCTGATGGAGCAGGAGACGGTCTTCCATCTCAAAATCAGGATTCCTGTCAATGGCTTGCTTTTCTAATTTGAATTGGATAACAGCTATAGCTTGCTGCAGCTTGCATAGTTGTTCCAGTTCATCAGCATAATGGCGATCTTTATAAGGATCAGCTTTTGGCACAAATGTTGAGCAGTTCGTCGATGTGTAAACTCTTTCTGCAAAACTGATCAAGTGGCGCAGAGAGATACCATAGGCATCTTCAATAATTTCTAAGTTGTCGTAGCGGGCGCAGATTCTTATGACATTAGCCACACAATCCTTTGAACCCAAAGCTGCCCCCATCCATAAAACATCGTGATTCCCCCATTGAATATCTAAAGAATGATAACTTTTCATCCGGTCGATAATTTTTTCTGGATGAGGCCCCCGGTCATAAATATCTCCTACTACATGCAGGTGATCTACGACAAGTCGTTGAATCAGATAGCCTAAAGTGACAACGAAATCGTCAGCCCTGTCTAATTCAATCATCGAACTTATAATTTCATTATAATAATCTTTTTTATTAGCTGCAGGATCACGGAAGAGAAGTTCACTCAAAATATACTCATAGTCTGAGGGAATAGCTTTACGTACTTTAGACCGGGTATATTTTGAAGCAGCATGAATAGTAATATCCACAAGCTGGGGCAGTACAAGACGGTACCATTGTTCTTTTTCTTCCTTACTTTTATCCTGTAAGATTACTTCCATTTTCTCTTCAGGGTAATAGATCAATGTCGCTAACTCATCAATTTCATCTGCTGATAAAGAATCTTCATATAAATCCTGGACCTTTCTTTTAACATTCCCGGATCCATTTCTTAAAACATGTTCAAAGGCATCGTATTCACCGTGCAGGTCACTGACAAAGTGTTCTGTCCCCTTGGGTAAGTTTAGGATGGCTTCTAAATTCATAATTTCAGTAGTCACAGAAGAAATAGTTGGAAATTGTTTTGATAGGAGCTTGAGATACTTTAAATTGGCTTCCATATAAAAATAAATCCTCCTTATTTTATCTTATGAATAAGATTTCATTGCACGATCAATATCACGTTCCTGCTCACGGCGTTTAAGGTCTTCACGTTTATCATGTTGTTTTTTACCTTTAGCCAGCCCGATTAAGATTTTAGCAAAACCGTTCTTAATATAGACTCTTAAAGGAACCAAGGTCATACCGGCCTGTTGGATCTCGCGATTTAACTTATTAATCTGATTCTGATGCAGCAGCAGTTTCCTTTTACGTATAGGATCAACATTGTAACGGTTCCCGGCTTCATAAGGTGAAATATGTACGTTAAATAAGTACATTTCTCCATTTTCCACTGATGCGAAACCATCCTGGATATTGATGCGACTGTCTCGAATCGATTTTATTTCTGTACCTTTGAGCACCATACCTGCTTCTACCGTATCGATAATGTCATATTCATGACGAGCTTTTCGGTTGGTGGCTTTTACATTTCGATTATCTTTTTTTTTCGCCATGCTTTCACCTCCTATTGATCTTTCTGAATAATCTTAAAATGTTTTTTCTTAGACTTTTGTCCGCCTGATTTTTGTTTGGCATTTTTATCCTTCGAGCGTCCTGTGTTTGACTGACTTTTTTGAGAAGAGTCTCCGCTCTTTTTAGTTCTTTTTCCTCTGCGGCGACGATTTTTACGATTGTGCTTGCTATTATCCTGGCTCTTTTCTTGCTTTTTACCTTGATCAGAGGAAGCTTTATCAACAATCAGCTCAAAATCCAGTTCATAGGTTTCTGTATTTGCGCCCACTAAGCGGACCTCAACTTTTTCACCCATTCGATAAGTTTTGCCTGTTCGTTTACCGATCATCATTTTTCCTTGTTCATTGTAGTCGAAATAGTCTTCCTTCATTTTCGATATATGAATTAATCCTTCAACCGTATTCTCTAATTGAACAAACATTCCAAAACCTAAGACAGAAACAATAATAGCTTCGAATTTCTGTCCAACCTTATCAGCCATAAATTCTACTTTTTTCATATTATCCACTTCACGTTCAGCATCGATAGCTCTTCGCTCAGCCATAGAACTTTGCTCCGCAATTTCAGGCAGGATACTTTGGTAATGGGCCTGGTCTTTCTTAGAAGTTCCGACTTCTTGATAGTGATGGATCAGACGATGAAGGGTTAAGTCTGGATACCGACGAATGGGCGATGTAAAGTGAGAATAATATTCTGCAGCCAGACCAAAATGTCCCAAATCTTCAATATCATAACGCGCCTGCTGCATGCTGCGTAATAAAGTCATAGAAACTACAAGTTCCTCATCTTTTCCTTCTACATTCTCTATAATCTTTTGCAATTGTTTAGGGCTGACCGTATCCTTGGTTCCAGATACTTTAATACCTAAGGCCGAAGCAAACTCAATAAATGATTGCATTTTAGCCATATCCGGTCTTTCGTGCACACGGTATAAGATAGGTAAATGCTTTTTAGTAAAATGTTCTGAAACAGTTTCATTGGCTTGCAACATGAAAGATTCAATGAGTCTTTCACCAATTCCTCTTGGCCGTAAGACAATATCCACGGGCTGGCCTTCTTCATCCACTAATACTTGACTTTCTTCTGTATCGAAGTTAATAGCCCCTCGATTATAGCGTTTTTTCTCTAGTATCTTATGCAAGTCCCCCATATTTTCAAAGAGACTAATATAGTCCTCATATTCTTTATATAGTTGAGGATCCCCTTCTTCCAAGATTCCATTAATTGCATCATAAGTCATTCTCTGGTGGGAACGAATCACGCTGGGTTCAATGTGATAATTCAAAACTTTTCCTTGGTCGTTAATTTCCATGAAGCATGTCATCGTTAATCTTTCAACATTTGGATGAAGAGAACAGATACCGTTCGACAGCTCTCTTGGCAGCATCGGAATAACTCGGTCTGTAAGATAAGAGGAAGATCCACGCTCAAAAGCATCTTTGTCTAAAGAGCTGCCTTCTTTCACATAATGAGAAACATCCGCAATATGAACTCCTAAATAATAGTTTCCATTCTCTAATTTCTCTAAACTAATCGCATCGTCTAAATCTTTCGCATCTGCTCCATCAATAGTAATAGTTACAGTTTCAGTTAAGTCCAAACGGCCTTCTTTTTCTTCAGCCTGGACATGGTCCGGGATCTCTTCGACTTCTCGTAAGGTATCCGGGCTAAATTCTGTAGGGATTCCGTGTTTGTAAACAACAGATAAAATATCTACTC
>JAUNQW010000010.1:13698-48929 GCA_030535975.1 Atopococcus tabaci
GGGCTAAATTCTGTAGGGATTCCGTGTTTGTAAACAACAGATAAAATATCTACTCCAGGTTCATTCTTTCCACCAATTTCAGTGGTCACTAAACCAATCATTGCGTGCTCATGGTCAGCATCAGGATAGGCAGTGATTTCAATTTGTACAATACTTTCATTTTTAGGATGAAGCCCCTGAGGACTAATAAATACGCGATAACTTTCCAATCGTTTATCTCGAAGCTCGGCATAACCGATATAGGATGAGTTTTCTAATTCATTTTTTTCATAAGCATGAAATTCTCCTATAACATGACTTACCCCATGTTCAATGATTTCCTGGACAGTTCCTTCCGGTCCTTTACCATTTTTAACATCTGAAGCTTTATCAATGGAAATCAGTACTCGATCATTTTCCATTGCATGATTCGTGCGGTGGGCTGGAACGAACACATCCCCCTCCAAACCTTCAATTTCGACGAAACCATAACCTTTTTGACTTTTCCTGAATTTTCCTTCCACATAACCATTGGAATGAGGCAGCATAAATTCACCGTGGTCAGACAGAACGATTTCCCCGTCACGTTCTAATTCAGCTACGGCCATCACCAGCTTTTTAAATTGTTCGGATTCAGCCATGGATAAGCCATGGCTCAAATCGTTCATTTCAAAAGTCTTTTGTTTGCTAGATTCCATAAATTTCAATATATTTTTGTGTATATTTTGTGAGTTATTCACTATAGAACTCCTTTTCCTTGTTACAATATTTACGTCAATTCATACTTAAGTTAATTCTATCATACAAGGGCTGATCGCACACAGTAATGCATGATTTATAGATGAGAAGTTAATTTATTACCAGAAGTCTTACCTCAGCAATAAAAAAAGTGATTCTTCTTCAAATTTAATGAAGAGGAATCACTTTTTTAAGGCATATACTATTATAAAAAGATTTACTTAACTTCAGTAAAAACTTGAACTTCTAAATCTGAATCGATGTAATCTTTTGCTTCATACTCCTGCTCGATTGAACCAAATGGCATTTGAGCAACCATTTCATAAGATTCCGGTAAATTTAATAATTCACGGAACACTTTATCAAATCCCTGTTCATAGCCAATGTTGAAGTGCTGTAATGTTCCGCCTAAGCCTAATTCAGTTAGAGCTAACCAAGCTGAGTACTGTTGGAAGGCATCATTATGCTGCTTATAGAGATTTTGCTGGCTTTCAGCAGCTGGGATATTTTCTTTAACTGCGTCTCTGTCTTCAAAGAATAAAATAGTCCCGACCCCTTGACCTGCACCTTGAATGACCCCGCTCATTCTTTCCCAGACTGCTCCATCTAAAACATCTTTTTGAACATCGTGGATTTCTTTCCACACGCGTTCGTTAGCATCATCAAAAACAAGAATTAAGCGTGTCGTTTGTGAATTGAAAGAAGAAGGGACATTTTTCGCCGCTTCACGTAAAGCTTCAGTAATTTCTTCCTTACTTAAATCTGTATTTTTACCTATAACATAAGTTGACCGACGTTTTGCTTGTAAATCTGTAAAATTTGACATAATTTTATTCTCCTTTTTTATCTAGCTTGTTAATTAAATTGATACAAGTGGTGCTTACAATTAATAAGATAACATAGTTACTAAAAGTAAGCAAACATTTTTGATTTAACTATAAAAAATAAGCAACCTACTCCTGTATATTCACAGAGCTAAGTTGCTTATTTTTAAATTTATCGATTAACTAATCATGGCAATCCAAATTGAAACAATAAAGAACAAGCTTCCTAAAAGTTTTGTCGTTGTGTGTAAAAACGCTTCGAATCCACGAGGCTTGACCTGAGTTGTTTGTTCTTTTCCGCCTCCAATAAAGGCATTAGATGCGCTTTGAGTTTTGGCCGGCTGTAAAGCAACAACTATTATAATTAATGCTGATAAAACAATCATCACACCAATTAATATATCTCTCACCGTTTGGCCTCCTTCATAAAATTCCATTACCAGAAAATCATAACACACTTGTCGATAAAAGTCTAAAGTGATTTATGGATTAATCGTTAAAGGACTGCTTAAGTACATCGCGCCCTTGATAAATAGCTAATTCACCCAACTCGTCTTCAATACGTAATAATTGATTGTATTTAGCCACGCGGTCTGTACGACTTGCTGAGCCTGTTTTGATTTGCCCTGCATTGACAGCCACTGCAATATCTGCAATTGTTGTATCTTCTGTTTCTCCTGAACGATGGGAAATAACTGTAGTATATCCTGCCCGCTTAGCAGTTTCAATTGCGTCGAAAGTTTCTGTTAAGGTACCAATTTGATTGATTTTAATTAAAATGGAGTTAGCTACTCCAGCTTCAATTCCTTGGACTAACTTTTCAGTATTGGTTACGAAGAGATCATCTCCCACAATTTGAATGCGGTTGCCTAAGCGGTCAGTGAACTCTTTGAATCCATCCCAATCATTTTCATCCAGTCCGTCCTCAATTGAAACAATCGGATATTTATTGATTAATTTTTCAAATAAATCAATCATCTCACTTGCGTTCAATTCACGTCCTTCTGAATCCAGCTTATAAACTTTTTTATCCCTATCATAGAATTCAGATGAAGCAACATCTAATGCGATAAGGATATCTTCTTCAGGTTTATATCCCGCTTCTTCAACAGCCTCAATAATGACCTGCAGAGCTTCTTCATTAGAGCTTAAATCAGGGGCAAATCCACCTTCATCCCCTACGTTAGTATTCAAACCCCGCGCCTGCAAAACATTTTTTAAAGAGTGGAAAATTTCCACACCCATACGCAGGGCCTCAGAAAAACTAGTTGGACTGACCGGCATTATCATAAACTCCTGGAAATCTACTGTATTATCCGCATGAGAGCCTCCGTTGATAATATTCATCATTGGAGTAGGTAAAACTTTAGCATTAAAGCCGCCTAAGTAACTAGATAAAGAAAGACCTAATTCCGCTGATGCAGCCTGTGCCACAGCAATAGAAACACCTAAAACAGCATTCGCGCCCAATTTAGATTTATTGTCCGTTCCATCCAATTCGATCATCGTCTCATCCACACCGAGCTGATCCGTTACTTCATACCCAATTAAAGCTTCAGCTATTAACCTATTGACATTTTCAACGGCTTTTTCTACTCCTTGGCCTAAGTAAAGAGACTGATCTCCATCACGTAACTCAACGGCTTCATACTCACCTGTTGAAGCCCCTGAAGGAACGATCCCGCGGCCGACACTGCCCAACTCTGTAGTAACTTCAACCTCTACCGTCGGATTTCCACGTGAGTCTAAAACTTGTCTTGCATAAATATCAGTAATTAATGACATATTATTGCTCCTTTATAATTGTTTGTCCCGTCATTTCCCGGGCTTGTGTGACATCTAAGAGTTCTAAAGCAGTGGGGGCAATATCACACAAAGCGGTGTCTTCGCGCAATGTCAAGCCCTCCCTTGTTACAACCACAGGCACTAAAGATGTCGTGTGTGCTGTATGCGGCTTTCCATTCTCATCAGCCATCAGCTCTGCATTACCATGGTCAGCAAAGATAATAGCTGTTCCCTCTTTTTCAAGCAAAGCCTCCACTACTTTTTTCAGATTTTTATCGACTGCTTCTACCGCTTTTACAGCAGCATCTAATTTCCCTGAATGACCCACCATGTCAGGATTTGCAAAATTTAGAATGATTAAATCATGTAAATCTTGGTCAATACATTCCACCAAGCTGTCAGTTATCTCACCGGCTGACATTTCCGGCTGCAAATCATAAGTATCCACTTGAGGAGATGGGATAAGTAAGCGATCTTCACCCTCGAATTTTGTCTCTACTCCACCGTTCATAAAGTAAGTGACATGGGGATATTTTTCGGTTTCTGCGATTCTCAACTGCTTGAGTCCGGCTTCAGAGACTATTTGTCCTAGTGTGTGTGAGATTTCGATAGGCTCAAACATAATCGAAGAGACAATCTCATCTCCATAGTCCATCATAGTTGTAAATTTGATGTTTTGAAGGAATTTTTTTCTTTCAAATTCATTGAATTCTTCATGAGTTAGAGCTGTAGAAAGTTGACGGACACGGTCTGTTCTAAAATTAAAAAACAAGACAGAATCATTATCTGATATTTGTGCCACCGGCTCTCCATTTTCTTCAATAACCACGGGCTCAATAAATTCATCATAAATGCCCCGCTTATAACTATCAGCTACTGCTTCTGCTGGGTCTGTACTTTTTTTACCCTCACCTAAAATCATAGCATCGTAGGCACGTTCGACCCTCGGCCACCGCTTATCACGATCCATAGCGTAATAACGCCCGATGACTGTAGCAATTTTACCTATACCTAATTGGTCAATTTTTTCTTGTAATTGCTGGATATATCCCAAGGCGGAATCCGGGGCAACATCACGGCCATCCGTGGCCGCATGAATATAAACCTTTTCCAGACCCTCTTTTTGAGCCACTTCTAAAATAGCGTAGAGATGTTCTTGATCACTGTGAACACGCCCGTCGGACAACAAGCCGAATATTTGAAGAGCCGAATTTTGATCTTTTGCATAATCAATTGCCTCTTTTAGAGCTTTATTATCATAGAACTCTCCCTCTTCAATCGATTTATTGATTCGGGTGAGGCTTTGATAAACTACACGGCCGGCTCCAATATTAGTATGACCTACCTCAGAGTTACCAATCTGTCCTTCCGGTAAACCTACAGCTTCTCCAGAAGCTTTCATTGTTGTATGTGGATACTTCTCCCACAAATAATCAAGAAAAGGAGTCTCAGCTTGACAAACAGCATTATTTTGATGTTCTTTTCGGTATCCCAGGCCATCTAAAATGATGACAGCAACTGGATCTTTAGTCATGAGTGCCTGCCACCTTTATCATTTGAGCAAAAGAAGCCGCTTCTAAACCTGCACCACCTATTAAACCACCATCGACATTTGTTTGCGCCAAGAAGGAACCTATATTTTCAGGATTGGCGCTTCCTCCATACTGGATACGGACTTCATCAGCCAATTCTTGAGAATACAGCTCTGCAATTTTTTCGCGAATAGCAGCAGCAGCTTGTTGAGCTTCTTCATCACTTGCTGTTTTTCCTGTACCAATAGCCCAGACCGGCTCATAACCTACAACTAATTGTGATATATCTTCAGCCTGAACCCCCGTCAGCCCTTTTTCAATCTGCTCATTAACAACCTTTTTAGTTTCGCCTTTTTCTTTCTGTTCAAGGCTTTCTCCTACACATAAAATAGGCGTCATCCCTTGTTCAAAAACAGCTAAAACTTTTTCATTAATAAACGCATCACTTTCATTAAAAATTTCACGGCGTTCACTATGACCCACAATGACATATTCGATACCCAGATCTGCTAAAGCAGAAACACTTGTTTCGCCAGTAAAAGAACCTGATTCCTTAGGATAGGCATTTTGTACACCTATTTTAATATCAGAACCTTCACTTTCATCAAGAGCCATCTTAGCAAAAAGATCCGGGACAGCTACTACAATATCAACTTGACTGCCCGGCAGGTCCATAGAGAGTAATTCTTTGAAGTAATCCTGCGCCTCTGAATACGTCTTATTCATTTTCCAATTTGCACATAAAATATTTTTTCTCATTCTAATCCCTTTCCTAAATATTATTTTTCGTCTATTGCTTTAACACCAGGTAGGTCTGTTCCCGCTAATAATTCCAGCATAGCTCCTCCACCCGTAGAGATATGTGAAAAGGCATCTGCATAACCTAAAGATTCTACTGCCGAGACAGAGTCTCCTCCCCCTACAATCGAACGGGCATCAGTATTTTCTCCAATAGCACGTGCCATCTCTTCTGTTCCCTTAGCATATTGCTCTATTTCGAAGACACCCATCGGACCATTCCAAATAACAGTTCGAGCTTTACCAATATAATCTGCATAAAGCGCGATTGACTCCGGCCCGATATCCAGACCCATCAAGTGATCAGGAATATCACCAGCTACGGTCTCATAAGCTGCCTCGGCAGAAAATTCTTCCGCACAGACATAATCCACAGGCAAGATGATTTTATCTCCATTTTCTTCTAAAAGCTTTTTGGCATCATCAAGTAAATCTTCTTCCAGCAATGATTTTCCAATCGTTTTCCCCTGCGTTTTCAAGAAAGTAAAAGCCATCCCGCCGCCAATCAGAATATGGTCAGCCTTATCAATCAAATTATTGATGACAGGTAATTTATCTGATACTTTTGATCCGCCCAGCACTAATACAAAAGGTGACTCAGGCTGGTCTAAAGTGGCACCAATTGTGGTTAGCTCCTTGTTAAATAAAATACCAAGAGCTGCCTGGTCAGAATAAGTCGATAAGCCCACATTAGAGGCATGAGCGCGGTGGCCTGTACCAAATGCATCGTTGACAAATATATCACCCAGACTTGCCCAGTACTCAGCTAAATATTCATCGTTAGTTGATTCTTTTTTACCATCAATATCTTCATAACGTGTGTTTTCAACTAATAATAATTCACCTGCTTTTAGGCTCTCAGCTGCTTCTTCTAATTCTTGTCCGCGAGTTTCAGGAACAAAAGTAATATCATAGCCTTTCTCTTTTAAATAATCCGATACAGGCTTTAATGATTTGCCGGCTTTGTCTTCTTCTTTTTTTACTCGACCCAAATGTGAAAATAAAATAACTGAAGCTCCCTCATCCAGAAGGTAGTCAATCGTCGGTAAAGATCCGTCGATACGAGAAGAATTCGTGATTTCGCCAGCATCATTCATAGGAACATTGTAATCTGCCCGCACCAAAACTTTTTTCCCTTTTACATTTAAGTCTTTAACAGTTAACTTTGTCATCTTTTTCTCCTTTTATAAACAAAATAAAAGCCAACATTAAATCAATAATGTTGGCTTTTTTTCCTGTTTTTACTTAGCTTTAGATGCTAGGTCTTCCATAACACGAACAAATTGTCCAACAAATCCCATCTCATTGTCATACCAAGCTACTGTACGAACTAATTGTCCATCTTCTGTCTCTAGTATTTTTGTTTGAGTTGCATCAAAAATAGAACCATGTGTATCTCCAATCACATCTGATGAAACAATTGGATCTTCTGTGTAATCAAATGCATCATTTTGACGAGATTCCATTAATTTATTAATGTCTTCTACACTTGTTTCTTTTTCTAAGACTACTGTCAGCTCTGTAACTGAACCTGTTAATGTTGGAACACGTTGTGCTGCTCCATCTAATTTTCCTTCTAATTCCGGAATAACCTTTCCAATAGCTTTAGCTGCTCCAGTCGTAGTTGGAATAATGTTTGCTGCCGCCGCACGTGCACGCGTCATATGTGTATGAGAACCATCTACTAAGTTTTGATCTCCAGTATATGCGTGGATTGTGGTCATTAATCCTTGTTTAATTCCATATTCATCCTGTAATGCTGCTGCCATAGGCGCTAAACAGTTAGTTGTACATGAACCTGTCGAAACCATGTCTTCGGATCCATCTAATGTATCATTATTTAATCCATAGATAATCATTGGCATATCATCAGCCGGAGCTGTTATGAATACTTTTTCAACACCTTGTTCAAAATGTCCCTTTGCTTTGTCTCGTGCGTTGAATGCACCTGTACCTTCAACTACATACTGGACATCTGCTTCTTTCCAAGGAATTTCAGCTGGGCTATTCCCTTTAAATACATGCACATCACGGCCGTTAACCTTGATTAAATCCGTACCTTCAACAGAAACTTCTCCGTTAAAACGACCTTGAGCACTGTCATATTTTAATAGGTGAGCATGAACTTCTGCATCCTGACGTCCATTGATTGCCACCACTTCGAAATTATCATTTTCTTCTAATAAACGAAATACTAAACGACCAATACGCCCGAATCCATTAATCCCAACTTTTATTGCCATTTTATCGTCTCCTTTTAGACTGTTAATAACTACATTGTAGCATCATTCACAAGTAAATGCAGTTGATAGCTGTTTGACATAGGTGATTGCACTAACTACCATCTCTTGTTCTATTTCAAGAAACAAAAATGAGAGCGCTCTCAATATAAAACTAACATGAAGTTTCTTTTTTTTCAATATTAAAATTGGTACAGCTTTAAAAAAACGCCTAAACCTTTTCTTAACAGACAAAAAAACTCCAGCCTGCTAATTTCCAGCAGCTGGAGTCCTATCTTTTTTATTTAATTTCCTTGTAATTCTTTGCTGTTTTGCATGATTCCGTCGATAAGTCCGTATTCAAGTGCTTCTTCAGCTGACATGAACTTATCACGGTCGGTATCTTTTTCAATCGTCTCGATATCTTGACCGGTGTGGTCAGCCAGCATCTGATTTAACTTAACTTTTGTATCCAGAATGTGACGTGCTGCAATTTCAATTTCAGTTGCCTGTCCTTGGGCTCCGCCTAGAGGCTGGTGGATCATTACCTCGGAGTTTGGTAAAGCAAAACGCTTCCCTTTCGCCCCAGCTGTCAGCAGTATAGATCCCATTGAGGCAGCCATTCCAATCACTATCGTCTGGACATCAGCATTGATAAAATTCATCGTATCGTAAATAGCTAAGCCGGCCGTGACACTTCCTCCTGGAGAGTTGATATATAAGTAAATATCTTTTTCATTATCCTGAGCATCCAGAAAGAGTAATTGGGCAACTATGGAATTAGATACGTTATCATCAATTGGTCCGGTCAACATAATGATTCTATCTTTTAAAAGTCGAGAATAAATATCGTAAGCACGTTCGCCACGTGGTGTTTGTTCAATAACTGTAGGTACTAAATTCATCTTATTCCTCCTACTTTCTATAATCTATTTATATCTTCATTCTATCTCTTTGGTCAAAGAAGGTCAAATTTTTTATGCTCAATCCAGCTAATTTTAGTTTTTCTCTCTTAACTTATCAGCCATATCATTTAATTTACGTATTCTATGATTGACACCAGATTTAGAAATTGAACCACTCGGTATCATTTCGCCCAATTCCTTCATAGAGGCTTCTGGTTGGTCTAGTCTCAGATTTGCCATCTCTTGGAGTTTTTCCGGCAGATGATCGAGACCTATGACTGAATCAATTAACTCGATATTAATAATCTGCTGTGTGGCCGCATCCACTGTTTTATTCAGATTAGCATTTTCACAATTCACTAAACGATTAACGGAATTACGCATATCACGTACGATACGGGTATCTTCAAACTTCAATACACTTGCCGATGCTCCAATAACAGCTAGAAAATCTGAGATTCTTTCGGATTCTTTCAGATAAACAATATAAGAGTTTCTCCGTGATAAAGAACGGGCATTGAGGTTAAATTCATTCATAATATCCAACAAATCATCATTATGTTCTTTATAGGTCGAGCGAATTTCTAAATGGTAACGACTCGTTTCCGGGCTGTTGACTGATCCTGTCGCTAAAAAAGCTCCTCGTAAATAGGATCGCATCTGCTGCTGATCCTCAAAAATCCAGCGAGGCACTCGATTGTGGAGTTCACCATTTTCTACTAGACCTAATGAAGACAAGACTTCCTCAGCTCCTTGATGGAGACGGATGATATACACATTATTTTTTTTAAGTTTTAGTTTTCGTCGAACCAATATTTCACTTTCCACAACAAAATGCTTTTTTATCAACGTATAAATCCGGCGGGCAGTTCCAGCATTTTCTGTCTGAATTGACAAATTAAGTGCATTCTTTTTTAAGCCTGCCGTACCATTCAAACGGACGAAAGCTGCAAGTTCTGCTCTTGCATGAACGGGATGCACTTCTAATAGGGTTAATTCTTTTTTTACTTCCGAAGTAAATGACATGCAAGCAACTCCTCTGTTACTTCATTAAAAGTTCATTCGAATACCGCGTTGGTGGCTGAAAGCATAGTTGTTTATTTCTTTTCCTATTTTTTCACCATCATGATAGATTCCCTTTTCATTCAGCTTTAGGAATCGATCAGATATAACACTCGGCACCTGCTCCAACAAGCCTTTAAAATCATGCTTGACCTGCAGCAAATTCTCATCTTGACTGGGCAAATTGACATATTCTTCGGGTATTTTTTCATTGTTAACAAAGACAGTATCAATAAACTTCTGACCAAGATGCTCATGCAGAGCTCGGACATGGTCGGCATCTGTAAAGCTTTCAGTTTCACCTTTTTGAGTCATGATATTGCAAATATAGATTTTTCTTGCCTCAGACTTCAGAACCGCCTGTCCTACTTCCTCTATTAAAAGATTAGGCAGAATACTGGTGAACAAGCTCCCGGGGCCAAAGACTATAACATCTGCATCTGCAATAGCCTCACAAACTCCAGGTCCCGGCGTCACAACATCATTTTGATTGGTAGCTTTAATATGTACGCGTTCAATATTTTTACCTTGAGAAGTGATAATTGACTCACCTTCTATTTCTGTCCCATCTGAAAAATTGGCACATAAAGTTAAAGGGACTTCAGAAGAAGGTAATACGCGTCCTTGAATATCCATCATCTCACTCAAAATTTCAATAGCTGCTGTGTAATTTCCTTCCATTTCAGCTAAACCAGATATCAACAAATTCCCAATCGGATGGCCTGATAAAATATCATTCCCCTCTTTAAATCGGTATTGTAAGATATCAATATATTTGTCGGGCCAAGTTGAAAGTGAGCAGATCACATTTCGGATGTCACCTGGTGGTATGGATTGAGTGATTTGTCTGAGCTTACCACTCGAACCTCCATCATCAGCGACTGCAATGATAGCAGTGATATCTAAGTCGAAGGTTTTTAGTTTATTTAATAAAACAGATACACCTGTACCTCCGCCGATAACCACTACTTTCGGCATTCTATTTTTAGACAATTTATTAACAGCAAATTCAGCCATATAAAAAACTGGCTCCTTTCAAAACTTACTCTTTATCTTTATCCCTGTGTGTTCGATTCACAATGTAGCCTGCAGCTTGGTACTTTTGAGCTATTCTTTCGGTAAGGGCTACGGAGCGGTGTTTACCGCCGGTACAGCCTATTGCGACCGTCACACTTGCTTTTCCTTCAAGCTTATATCTCGGCAATAGGAAATCAAGTAAGTCCGTATATTTTTCATAAAACAACTCTGTATCAGGCTGCGACATAACATAGTCATAAACTTCTTCATCGAGTCCTGTTTTAGGTCTTAATTCATCAATATAGTAAGGGTTAGGAAGAAATCTCACATCGATTACTAAGTCAGCATCCAGCGGGGTACCATGCTTAAAACCAAAAGATAACAGTTCGATATGAAAGGCTTCCTGCTTCTCCACATTGAATTTATCAATGATTTTTTCTCTCAGCCCTCTAGAATTGAGATTCGTTGTATCTATAATGATATCTGACCGGCCTTTAATTCCTTCTAATAATTCTTTTTCTTTTAAGATTCCATCCAGTATTCTTCCCTGGGTTGACAGGGGATGTAAGCGTCTGGATTCTTTATAGCGGGCAACAAGCGAGCGGTCACTGGCATCCAAAAACAATATCTTTGGAGTAATATTTAAGTCTTTTAAATTTTCTTCTACAATTTCAGAAAAATCATTAAAAAATTCCCGTGATCTTAAATCAACAACCAAAGCAACACGATTAAAACTCTCGGATTGATCAAACAACTCAATAAAAGTTGGAATCAAACTAGGTGGTAAGTTATCTATACAGTAATAGCCCATATCTTCAAAGCATTGCATGGCAACTGTTTTTCCAGCGCCGCTCATACCGGTGATAATAGCTGTTTGCAAATTTGCCAATGGCAGACCCCTATCTAAAAGATTAAAAAAACATTCAACTCTTTAATTTTAGCATTCTGCTTTTATCTTTTCCACTTCCATGACTATAATCTATGAATTGTATATTATTTCTACGAGTATGTCCAACTTTAAGGTATTTAAAAAGTATCCAGAATATATGGAATTCTGAATACTTCGACCTGTTTAATATTTATTTTTACCTAATATTTTATCAGTTAATTTCTCGAACCAATTTTTCTTGATTCTTTCAGGTTCTATTTGCTTTTTCTGAGCTGTACGTTCCAATAGTTTTTTTTGTGCTCCAATAACTTCCTCACCCGGTTGCGGTTGTAACTTCACATATTTTTCATCAGCCTGCAATTCCCATGCCTTATGGTTATCAGCCAGATAAAGTTTCAAAATGTCAATAATTCGATTTGTAAACTCTTCATTTTGCTGCATTGGAAAAGCAATCTCTACCCGGCGCGATAAGTTTCTAGTCATCATATCAGCTGAAGACAAATAAAGCTTAGGCTTGTCATTATTATTAAAATAATAGATACGAGTGTGCTCCAGGAAACGTCCAACAATTGAACGTACTGTAATATTTTCGCTCAGACCTGGAATTCCAGGAATTAAACAACAAATCCCTCGAATAATAAGTTCGATTTTTACACCTGCCTGGGAAGCTTCATATAACTTCTTGATATAAGTTTTATCTGTTAAAGAATTCATCTTAGCAACGATATGGCCGTTTTGAAATTCTTTTTGATTTTCAATTTCATTATGAATTTTTTCGATAAAGGTACTTCTTAATTCATCAGGGGATACATGGAGGTGATTATAATCCGGCTGTTTGGAATAACCGCTTAGATAATTAAAGAAATTAAAAACATCTTCAGTAATACTCTCTTCAGTAGTTATATAACCCAAGTCTGTATATTGAAGAGCTGTTGCGTCATTATAATTACCTGTTCCCAAATGAACATAGCGTCTATAGTTCTCGGCTTTTCTTTTCACGATTAGAGTAGCTTTAGAATGAGTTTTTAACTCTTTCACCCCATAAATAACATACACGCCTGCTTCTTCAAGTTCATTGGCCCAAACCACATTATTATGTTCATCAAAGCGAGCTTTCAACTCCACTAAAACAGTGACTTGGATGCCATTTTTTGCTGCTCTCTTTAAATTGGCAATCAATGGTGAATCTTTACTCACTCGGTACAGAGTCTGCTTGATAGAAACGGTATCCGGGTCACCGGCTGCTTTGGCTACTAATTCTATGACAGGATCAAAAGAATCAAAGGGATGGTGCAGTAGAATTTCTTCACCAGAATCCAGCACATCAAACATATTAAGTTTTTTTAGTTGGGCTGGGTAATAGGGCTCAAAATCTGTGTAACCTGAACCTGGATATTCATTGACCAGCTCACCCCGCAATTCCCATAGATAATCCAAGTCTAATGGGCCGTTTACAGCAGAGACATCCTGCTCAGATAAGGACAGCGCCTGAATTAAGAAAGCAACATCCTCCACTACCTCCTGAGAGGCACCTCTAGTATCAATTTCTAAGCGGACAGCTACGCCGTTTTCTCGACGCTCTAAATAATTTTCTATAACTGAAAGTAAATCTTCTGCCCCTTCTTCATGAATCTCTGCATCTGCATTACGAGAAACTCGAAAGTTAAAAACATAATCCACTTGGTAGCCTTTGAAAAGTGTTTGAATACTATTTTTAATCACTTCTTCAATTAATATTATTACTTTTTTGTTTTCTTCTTCCAAAAGATAATATCGATCTAACATTTGAGGAATAGGTATAATTGCGATAAAAGGATTCTCATCTTTTGTTAATCTGCAAAAAAGATGGATAACTTCATTTTCCAAATTAGGAAAAGGTCGGTAAGCATCAATACCATAAGGTGTAATAGCAGGCAGAATCTTTTTTTCAAAAATATCTTCTACCTCTTCTTTGTAAGAAGGATTTAGATCCTCAGCCCGTCTGTGAGCATAGCCATATACTTCTTCAACTTCTTCTATCTTTTGATTGTAAAGTTTATATTGATAGTTTATATTTTCTTCATTTTTTTCAGCAATCTCTGCTAATTGCTTTTCAGCTGACCATTGTTTTTTACTATCCACTTCGCTGCTGCCGAATTTCACTTGGTCTTGGAGTCCTGCGACACGGACACGCACAAACTCGTCTAAATTTGTCGATCCTATAGCTAAAAAAGTCAATTGTTCTGGCAAAGGATTAGTATCATCTTCGGCTTCTGCAATAACTCGAGCATTAAAGTCTAACCAGGATAACTCTCTATTTTGGTAATACTTTGGATTATCAAAATTTTCGGTTGGAATCAGCCGGTCATTGTGTGCCGATTCTTCTACATTACTTGAAGCTGCTTTATTATCCTCTGGCATAATATTCCTCCATTTTAACTAATATATATATTAATAGGTTAGCATAGAAACAATATTTCGGCTGAAGTTAACCTTTTCTTTTCACAAAGCCTATACTTATTTAACATGGTCATTAAAAGTAATATGTAAATCTCCATCGATAAAACGCTGAATATGATTTTTTTGTTTATTGGCTCGATACTCTTCGGCAATAAGACTGCCGGCATAATTAACAGTTAAATTATAATCTCCCGAATCTGTTGGATCTATTTGAATATTTTCAACGATATTCACCTGAGAATCATTCAACGCTTCAGCAAATTTAACAATACCGCCTAAGTAGAGAATCCGCTCTAATTCTACAGAAGTAAACCATGATTTAAAATCTTCAGTGTATTGATTAAAAAGAGATTTGTTCTTAAAACTAGCAATCAATGCTATTGTGATTCTTTCTTTTTGATTAAAGCCGGCTAAAGAAATATTTGAAATAATATAAAAGGTGTGTTGAGACCAGCCGCTATTTTCGATGTAGGCACCTAAGTAATATAAAACACATCCATAGTACATTATTTTTAATTCTTTCTGTGACAATGTAAGTATCTTATTTTTTTCCAGCTCTCGCACAAGTTCATCAGCTATTATGAAACGCTGGTTAACAGCATAAGAAGACACTTTATATTTCCGAGCGATACGAGCGATCTGCTGTGCTTTGATATTGCTCAATCCATAAGGAGTATTATACTTTTCATTCAGATACTCTATAATATATCCTTCCCGCAGCCCATTATTAGAAATATACAGATTTTCTGATTCTGCAACTTCCAGGATCTGCTGAAAAACAATGTTGGCAGGAATGATTGTATCTTTTCTTTCTTTAGAAAGTCCATCCAAGTCATCCAGGTCGGACATAGTTCGCGAAGTGAAAATCTGCAATGTCTCTTCGATATCTTTAACAGACATACGATAACCATGGATTCCTGCAATAGGATAGTCATTCGCACGCTGGTGGACCTCCCCGATATTACGAACAGATCCTCCTATACCAATGATACTAACCTCACTGTCAACGAGCCAGTCGAGTGTTTCCAGCTGCTGTCGGATAAATTTGCAAGTTTTTTTGATAGCTTTGGTATTATTGTGACTGCTTTCCTCAAAAAACTTTTCCTTCAACGTTACTGCTCCAAAGGGTAAGCTTACCGTTTCTAAACGTCTGTCCTGGGTGAAAAGTACGACCTCCGTACTCCCGCCGCCTATGTCTACTGTTACTCCCTTTTTAAAATCCATCGTATGTCGCACAGCATAATTCCCATAAAATGCTTCTTGATCTTCTGACAGCACCTGCATATCAAGGTCCAGCTTTTTCTTTACTTCCTTTTCAATGGCTTTGACATTTTTTGACTGTCGGACGGCAGCAGTAGCTACATAGATGGTATTTTCTACATCAAAGCGCATAACGACTCTCTTAAAATTTATTAAAATTTTGGTTAATTTATCGATACCTTCACGCGTCATTTCACTGTCTTCATTTATATAACTAGCTAAACGAGCTGGAACTTTAATATTTTGCAGTTCCGAAACATTATAAAATTGGTCATAAGAAAATATAACCAGTCTGACGGTATTGGATCCTATGTCCACAAGAGCGACACGATTTTCGTTTTTCATGAAAGATTCATCCTTCCTTATTGTTTCTATCATAAAGAGTTTTATGCAAAATAAAAAGAGAATTTATCATTCTCTTTTTATTTTTTACTCTTTGATCGATTGGATGTAGTTAAATACATCATTACCTGCAACACTTCCATCCCCTACCGCAGTGGCTACTTGTCTGAGTGCTGTTTGACGAACATCCCCCACAGCATATATTCCTTCGATAGAAGTTCGCATCTGCTCATCTGTTTCAATCCAGCCCTCTTCATTTAAAATTCCTAGATCAGCAAATGGACGGGTATTAGGAACTAATCCTATATATATAAAAATCCCATCTGTTTTAAACTGGCTGCGTTCCCCGGTCGGATGATTATAAAGTGTGAGTTCATTCACGAAGGAGTCTCCCATGATTTCTTCTACTTCAGTGTCCCAAATAAACTCCATTTTATCATTAGCAAACGCCCGATCCTGTAGAATTTTCTGAGCTTTCAGCTGATCACGTCGGTGAATAAGTGTTACCTTATCCGCAAACTGGCTGAGATAGCTCCCTTCTTCAACAGCAGAGTTTCCTCCACCAACCACTACAACTTCTTTGTTACGATAGAACACTGCATCGCAGACTGCACAATAAGAAATCCCACGACCTTTAAACTCTTCTTCACCCGACACATTTAATTTTTTGTTTTCACTTCCTGTTGCAATAATCACAGCATGTGAACGATAAATCTTTTTACCTGAAATCACTTGTTTATATTCATTCGTGTTTTCGACTCTGTCCACTGGGCCAAAGGTGTATTCAGCCCCAAATTGCAAAGCCCCTTTATACATTTCTTGAGCTAAATCAGATCCTGAAATCGAAGAAAAGCCTGCATAATTTTCAATTTTTTCTGTATTATTCAGCTGTCCACCCGGTAAACCCGCATCTAGAATCAAGGTATCCAGATCTGCTCGAGAACTGTACAGGGCAGCTGACAAGCCGCCAGGACCTCCGCCAATAACTATAACATCATATATTTTCTCAACAATTTCCAAAGTAATATACCTCCTGCTTTATAGAACAGTTAGTTTAACTGTTCTGCCGTCTCGATAATGAATTTTTTCAAGTGATCTTTGTGCTTAGGATGTGTCAGACCATATTCTAAAGTTGTTTCCAAAAAGCCGTTCTTATTCCCTACATCAAAACGCTCACCTTTAAAGTTCAGGGCAAATACTCTCTGGGTATGATTCAATCGATCGATCGCATCGGTTAATTGAATTTCATTGCCCTGACCGCGCTCTTGAGTTTCTAATAATTCAAAAATTTCGGGCGTCAGCAGGTAACGGCCGATAATCGCCATATTACTGGGAGCATCTTCCGGGTCAGGCTTTTCTACAAACTGGTTCACATGAAAGAGTTCCTCATTATATTGACCATTTGGATCGATGATTCCATATTTTGAAGTATCTTCTTGAGGAACTTCCATCACAGCTAGAGTAGAGGCGTGAGTTTCATCATAAGCATTCATGAGCTGTTTGGTTAAAGGAATATCGTCCTTCATTAAGTCATCTCCCAGCATCACCACAAAAGGCTCGTCACCAACAAATGCTTTGGCCTGAAGAACAGCATGACCTAATCCTTCAGGATAAGACTGGCGGACAAAGAAAAGATTTATACCTGTTGTTTCTTTGACGAGCTGCAGTAAGTCATCTTGTTCTTGTCTGATTAAATAATCTTCTAATTCTGGATTAGAATCAAAATGGTCCTCAATCGCACGTTTATTTCTACCTGTGACAATTAAAATATCTTCTATTCCTGATTCCAAGGCTTCTTCGACAATAAATTGAATCGTAGGCTTGTCGACGATCGGCAGCATCTCTTTAGCCAGAGCTTTTGTGGCAGGTAAAAACCGAGTTCCTAAACCTGCGGCAGGAATAACTGCTTTCTTTACTAGACTCATAATGTATCCTCCTATTTATTTGATTTATTATAACAATTTGTAGCCTTTTACTCAATTTTGTCGTATCACAAGCTCTATTTCTCCTTATTTAAGATATGAAAAAACCAAGCTCCGGACTAGAACTTGGTTTAATTGTGTTTAAGAGTGGTCCCTTCTGCGCTTTTCAGAAGCGATGCCTTCCATATAATCAGGTAAAGGAAATACATTTCGGCGACGGTAAATCATGACGGCTACAGCTATAATAAAAAGCAACAGAGATAAAGCTTGGGAAACCCGTATCGATGATCCCCATAAATATAAACTGTCTGTACGCAGGCCCTCAATAAAAAAGCGGCCGAAGGAGTACCAGGCAACATACAGCAAAGCAACTTCCCCGCGCTTAAGCAAACCTTGACGCCGGCGAAGAATCAATAGAATAATCACACCTGCTAAATTCCATAAAGACTCATATAAAAAAGTGGGTTGATAGTAAATATCTTCAATTCTCATCTGCTCAATAATAAAGTTGGGCAGCATTAAATTTTCCAGAAAGCTTCTTGTCACTTCTCCGCCGTGGGCTTCTTGGTTCATAAAGTTTCCCCAGCGTCCGATTGCCTGGGCTAGAAGAACTGAGGGAGCGATGAGATCCAGGGTTAACCAAACTGGGACCTGACGACGGTTACTAAACCAGATCAAGGTCAATCCTCCGGCAATGAGCCCTCCGTAAATCGCTAATCCACCTTCCCAGACCGCCAGAATGTCACCCGGATTTTGAAGATAATAATTTAAGTTAAATAAGACATAATACAGTCGGGCGCCTAGATATCCTAAAGGAACCATCCATATCGCTAAATCAATAACATAGTCATTGTCCAAGCCTAAATAAACTGCTTCCCGTCCGGCAAGCCAGAGACCCACAAAAATAGCGACTGCCATAATAACTCCATACCACATCACATTTATCGAGCCCAATTGAAAAGCAACCGGATTTAAGGCTGCTAAAAATATATTCATATCTATCCTCCAAGACTATTCATTTTTATTTTTTTTGGCATTTTCAGCCATTAAACGATTCATATTTTCCATTAATTTCTCAGAGGCATCATAGCCTAACTGTTTCGATCGAATGGACATTGCTGCTGTTTCAATAATAATAGCAATATTTCGACCGGGAGAGACCGGTATGACCATACTGGGGATTTCTACATCAAATATTTTTTGATGATTTACATCAGCGCCTAAACGATCATACATAGTATCTTCATTCCATAACTCTAAATGAACAATTAAATTCACACGCGCTCGCTCCCGCACAGCTCCCACTCCAAACATATGGGTAACATCAATAATACCAATCCCGCGGATTTCAATCATATGTTTAGTGACTTCAGGTGACTCGCCATATACTAAGACACCATCAGTCGTATATAAATCCACTCGATCATCCGTTACTAATCTGTGGCCCCTGCGTATCAGATCTAAAGCAGTTTCACTTTTCCCAATACCACTTTGACCAGTAATTAAAACTCCCATTCCATTAACATCTAATAAAACACCGTGGATTGACTTTCTTTGGGCAAGTTCCCTCTCTAAAACATTGGTCACGCGGCTGGAAAGCTGGGTGGTTCTTCGTTCAGAAGTTAAGATTGGGATGCCTGCTTTTTGGGTATGCTCAATCAATTCCTTAGGAGGTTCTAAACCTCTAGAAATTAAAAAAGCCGGCGTTTCCTTTTGACAGAGGAAATCAAATATTTCGTCACGATTTTCAGAAGTCATGGTCCGTGAATAAGATATCTCAGTCTTACCGTATAATTGCAGACGTTCTTTTGGATAATACTTTAAATATCCTGCCAGTTCAAGTGCAGGCCGATAAATATCATCCGTAATAATTTCTTTATTTATATATTCATGGCCATATAAAACATGAATGTCATCTAATATTTTTAAAAGCTGGCGGACGGAAATTGTATGAACCATCAAGTATCTCCTTTACATTGATCAAAGTCATTTATAATCATATTATACATAAAATATTATTCGATTGATTCTTATCAAGAATTTTACAAGAAAAACATCTATTCGAAAAGATGTTTGATATAATTAAATTATTGATGAATATTTTATATACAAGGGGCGATTTTATGTCAGAACAAAATACCGGACCAGAAAATTTAAACTGGGATGATTTAGGTTTCTCTTATAGAAAAACGGATTATCGCTATATTTCTCATTTCAAGAATGGAAGTTGGGATGAAGGTCAGTTAGTAGAAGATAATACATTAGAACTTAATGAAGCCGCTACAGCTTTACATTATGGACAGGCCGCTTTTGAAGGACTTAAGGCCTTTCGCACCAAAGGTGGAGATATCAATATTTTTCGCCCGAATGAAAATGCTAAACGATTACGTCAAAGTGCTGAACGCCTCTTAATGGCGCCTTTTCCTGAAGAACGTTTTATCCAGGCTGTAAAAGAAGTAGTAAAAGCAAATGAAGATTGGATTCCGCCTTATGGACATGGAGCCAGCTTATATATCCGTCCACTTTTAATCGGTTCTGGAGATAAAATTGGTGTCGGTCCGGCTGATGAATATATCTTTACAGTTTTTGTCATGCCTGTTGGGTCTTACTTCGGCGGCTCATTAAAACCGGCTCATTTTGTTATCAGTGATTTTGACCGTGCAGCTCCTAAAGGAACAGGTGCGGCCAAGGCTGCCGGGAACTACGGAAGTAGTCTAATGCCTGCGTCTAAAGCTAAAGAAGCGGGCTATTCAGATGCTATCTATCTGGATCCAAGTCAACACGAAAAAATTGAAGAAATTGGATCTTCTAACTTCTTTGCTGTTACTAAGGATAATACATTTGTTACTCCCGATTCACCCTCTATCTTACCAGGAATCACCCGTCAGTCACTTATGCAGCTTGCAGAGGAAGAGCTGGGTCTAAAAGTTGAGCACCGAGAAGTTTACGTCAATGAATTTGACAGCTTTACGGAAGCAGGATCCTGTGGAACAGCAGCTGTGATCACACCTATTGCAAGTATTACACACAATGATAAAAAACATGACTTTTACAGCGATACAGAAGCTGGGCCCGTTACTCAAAAACTATATGACCTGCTGATAGGAATTCAATTAGGTGAGATTGAAGCCCCTGCTGAGGACTGGATCGTTAAAGCTTAATTATTAAAATATTTAAAAACAAAAAACTGAGGAATCTTCCTCAGTTTTTTTAATATGTTCGACTGTCTATAAAACTGTTGATAAGTGACATTAATATGGCGACTAAGAGGGTGGTCCAAAAAGAAGAAAAATCGAAACTGTCTCCCATAAATCCGGATGTCAGTGAAAGTATAATTCCATTAATCACAATAGAAAACAAGCCAAAAGTTAACAGGTTCACTGGCAGCGATAAGAGAGTCAGTATCGGGCGGATAAAAATATTGAGCAGCCCTAATATAATGGCAGCCCCTATAGCCACCCAAAAACTAGAAACATAGAATCCAGGAATAAATGCAGATAAAGCTACAAATATGAGGGCATTAACAATCAGTTTCTGCCAAGCACGCATTGTTCTCACTTCTCCTTTTAATTATCTTTAAAGACTTTTTCAGCTTCTTTAATCTCTCTTTTTTGTTTCTTTCGAGATTTTTCGTATCCTTTTATTTTTTCAGAAAACATCTCTTGAATACTCTTTGTTTCATCTTCAGGCATGATCATAGCAAGTATAAGATAAATAAGGGCAGGTACACCCATTCCTAAAAAAGAAAAGATGATAAATAAAAGTCGTAAAGTCCAGGCACTCATATTAAACTTATCAGCTAAACCCCCACAGACACCTAGTAAAATTCGATTGCTGCGAGATCGTTTAATTTTCATTTCTTCATTTCCCCCTTACATTGTAGGTATTTTTAGAATACTATAAAAAGTTTAACTTTTATTTAACTTGGTTGAACATTCTATTCAAATATCTGCCTGTGTAGCTTTCTTTCACTTGAGCAACCTCTTCCGGCTTTCCTACAGCTACAACATTTCCTCCTCCGGCGCCTCCCTCAGGACCCAAGTCGATGAGGTAGTCTGCAGTCTTGATGACATCTAAATTATGTTCAATAACTACGACTGTATTTCCCTCATCAACTAACCGATTAAGTACTGCAAGAAGCTTAGATATATCTTCTGTATGCAGTCCAGTGGTAGGTTCGTCTAAAATATAGATATTTTTCCCATTGGTGCGTTTGTGTAATTCACTGGCCAATTTCATTCTCTGCGCTTCTCCCCCGGATAAAGTTGGGGCAGGCTGTCCTAAGTTGATATAGCCCAGACCAACATCATAAATCGTCTGAAGCTTACGTAAAATTTTAGGATGATTCTTAAAGTAGTCAAGCGCTTCAATAACTGACATATCCAAAATGTCTGAAATGTTTTTTCCTTTGTATTCTACTTCTAAGGTCTCAGAATTATAGCGGGTACCGTGACATACTTCACAAGGAACATAAACATCCGGCAGAAAGTGCATTTCAACCTTAAGAATACCATCCCCCTTGCAAGCCTCACAGCGGCCGCCTTTAACGTTAAAGCTAAATCGACCCTTCTTATAGCCTCTCATTTTAGCCTCATTTGTACTGGCAAATAGTTCTCGCACATCATCAAAAACACCTGTATACGTCGCGGGATTACTACGAGGTGTTCTTCCTATCGGGCTCTGATCAATCGCTACCAGCTTTTCTAACTCTTCATAGCCAGTCATTGATTTGAATTTCCCCGGTCGTTCTTTAGCCCGATTCAGTACGCGTCTTAAATTTTGTTTTAAAATATCATTAATGAGAGAGCTTTTCCCGGATCCTGAAACGCCTGTCACACAAACGAAACGACCAAGAGGAAGATTTACATCAATATTTTTTAAATTATTAGCTGCAGCTCCTTGAATAGAAACCCAGCCTTTATCTTCTTCACGGCGCTGATCAGGAATTTCAATCGATTTTCTGCCCGACAAGTAGTCCCCTGTAACAGAGTTTTCATTTTTAGCAACCTCTTCCGGTGTCCCTTCGGCAACAATATAGCCTCCTTTCTCACCCGCTCCAGGGCCCATATCAATTAAATAATCCGCCGCTGTCATCGTATCTTCATCATGTTCTACTACAATTAAAGTATTGCCCAGATCACGCATTTGCTGAAGCGATTCTAATAAGCGGTCATTGTCTCTTTGATGCAGTCCAATCGAGGGCTCATCTAAAACATACATAACCCCTGTCAAATTTGAACCAATTTGAGTAGCCAGTCGGATACGTTGCGATTCACCGCCGGATAAAGTTCCTGCTTTTCTTGCTAAATCTAAGTAATCAAGTCCCACATTTTTCAAAAACAGCAGACGATCGTTGATTTCTTTTAGTATAGGCTGGGCAATTTTCTGACTCTGCTCAGATAATTCCAGCTTTTCAAAAAACTCAATCGATTCATTAATAGGTAAAGCTGATAGCTCCGCAATATCTAAGGCACCCACTTTCACTGATAAAGCTGATGCATTCAAGCGCTTGCCCTGACACTTAGAACAAGGGAGTTCAGTCATATATTGCATCATAACATTTCGAGTGAATTCGGAGTTCGTATCATGATAACGACGGTACACATTGTTCATAACTCCTTCTAAAGGAATGTGGCTGTCTCGAACCTTCCCAAAATTACTCTTATAATGAAAATGAAATTTTTTATCATTTGAACCATAAAGAACAATACTTTTATCCTCTTCTGATAATTCTTTAAAGGGGACATCCATAGGAATATCAAAGGCTTCACAGGCTTGGCGCAGCATCTCAGGATAGTATTTTGATGAGATAGGTTCCCATGGAGCCAAGGCTCCATCTTTTAAGCTCATATCGTCATGGGGAACAACCAATTCTTCATCCACTTCGAGTCGTGTCCCCAGTCCCTCGCACTCTGCACATGAACCGTTAGGTGCATTAAATGAAAACAGACGGGGTTCTAACTCTGGAACGGTAAAGCCACAGTAAGGACAAGAATAATGTTCTGAAAATAAGTGATCTTCTCCATCCACATCGACAACAGCATAACCCTCTCCTACTCGAAGTGCCGTTTCTAATGATGAAAACAGCCGAGATCGGACACCTTCTTTTATGACCAGGCGATCAAGTATCACTTCTATACTATGTTTTTTATTTTTATTTAATTCAACCTCTTCTTCAACATCATAAATTTCACCATCTACACGCATTCGAACATAGCCATCTTTTTGTATTTTTTCAAAAACTTTTTTATGCTGTCCTCGTTTATCGTAAATCATGGGACCTAGAATCTGCAAGCGTGTTCCATCAGGTTTTTCCAGGAGAGAGTCCACCATCTGGTCCAGTGATTGGCTCGCAATCTCGGTGCCGTCATTAGGACAAACCGGTATCCCTACACGAGCATATAACAAACGTAAAAAGTCATTAATTTCAGTTGTTGTTCCCACAGTTGATCGTGGATTATTACTTGTTGTTTTTTGGTCAATTGATATCGATGGACTGAGTCCTTCTATAGTATCTACATCAGGTTTATCCATCTGACCTAAAAATTGACGAGCGTAAGAAGAAAGGCTTTCTACGTAACGTCTTTGACCTTCAGCATACAGGGTATCGAATGCTAAAGAACTTTTACCTGATCCAGACAGACCCGTAATAACAACAAATTGATCACGTGGAATGCTGATATCAATATTTTTTAAGTTATGCGAACGTGCACCTCGAACCTCTATATAATCTTTAGCCATTATTTCCCTCTTTCTCTCTTCATTGCCAACATCATGTATCATAATTTTATCATATATCGAACGTTTGTTCCAAAAAACAGAAAAAATAGGGTGAGATTATTATCATCTGACCCTATTTTTATATTCATTTTTCAGCATATGATATCTTATTTTTTTGGACTCTTTGAATAGCGTGGATTCAATTCAGAAATTTCGCCTGTTTCCAGATAGACTACAGACTCAGCAATATTGGTGATATAATCTCCAATTCTTTCCACATCATTTGAAATAGATTTATATTCAATATAAGAGCGAGAACTTTCCCCGTCACTCAACAATTCTTTAGCAACTCTTCTGGTTATCTGCTTATTATACTGATCGACTTGGTCATCTAGACGGGAAGCTTGAATAGCCGTTAAAACATTTGGCTCTTCAATAGCTTTAAGCAACGTTGCCATCATTTCATCTACCAGCTGACCCATTTGCAATATTATCTCTTCGATTTCAGGATCTCGTTCCCCGGACATTCGTTTAGTTGCATAAGCTACGCCTCTGGCATGATCAGCAATTCTTTCAAAGTCAGTGCTTGCTTTAATAATAGTAATTACTTTTCTTAAATCACTAGTGACAGGTTGCTGCAGGGCAATAATCTGAATACAATCTTGCTCTAACGCTTCTTCTACTTCATTTATATATTTATCATTTTCAATAATTGCAAGTGCTTTTTCAATATCCTGCTTTTCAAAAGCATCCACAGCCTCATTAATAACATCCTTAACTATGTATCCCAATTGAATAAATCGTTCATATAAATTATCTAATTGTTCAATATATGACTGTCTCATAATATCTACTCCTCTCATTTATTATTATTTGTTTAGTCTAAATATAACTCATTGTAAATTTAATGTAAATTAAAAAGACTCTTGTAAATTTTTAGTAAATCTAATGTTACAAACATGTTACTCAGTTTATAAAAAAGCTGCCGATAACTAAGATCAAATAAAGTTACCAGCAGCTTTTAACTTTAGAGCGTATCAGTCTAAATCGACGATCTGCCCACTTTCTAAATATAAAACCCATTCCGCTACATTTTTGGCATAGTCACCGATTCTTTCCAAGTTTTGTGCAATATTAAAGTATTCAGTAGCAGCTTCTGCATTGTGGGGGTCATCTGTTAAGATTGTAAAGGTGTCTTCTCGAACTTGATTACGTATTCGATCAATTTCTTCATCCATAGCTGCTACTTGCTCAGCTTTAACTGTATCCTGTTGGATAAAGGCTTCCATCACTTTTTGTATCATCTCTTTAACTTTATTCCCCATAATCAAGATTTGATCTTTTATTTCTAAAAAATTTGAAGACTCAGGCATTTGCTTGATAATTTTAGCAATACTTTTAACCCGGTCCCCTATTCTTTCTAAATCAGATGAAGCTTTTAAGACAGTAATAACTTTTCTCAAGTCTGCTGTCACTGGAGCTTGTAAAGCAATGATTTGTATTGATTTTTGTTCAAGATATAATTCCATCTGATTAATAACCTGATCATTTTCAATGATTTCTCCAGCTAAAGTTAAATCATTCTCATTAAAAGACTTGAGGACCCTGTTTAACTGCTCTACAACGAGACCCCCCAGCTTATTAAATTCAATATGTAACTTTTCAATTTCATATGTGTATTCTTTTCTCACCTTAGTGGCCACCTCCTACCATACAGCAGATCTAAGAAAATATGAGTTAACCGAAACGACCTGAGACATAATTTTCAGTTTCTTCGTGTTGCGGATTAGTAAATATTTGTTCTGTCGGACCTACTTCAATTAATTCACCACTTAAGAAATAAGCTGTTTTATCAGAGATACGTGAAGCTTGCTGCATATTATGTGTCACGATCACAATCGTATAATCTTCTTTTAATTCTTCTATTAAGTCTTCAATTTTAGAAGTTGAAACCGGATCCAGGGCAGATGTCGGTTCATCCATTAAGAGAACATTCGGCTCTACTGCTAAAGCTCGGGCAATACACACACGCTGTTGTTGTCCACCAGAAACTGACAAGGCGTTACGATCTAAATAATCCTTTACTTCATCCCAGATAGCAGCTTTTTTCAAGCTGTCTTCAACGATATGGTCTAATTCTGCAGAATCTTTTATTCCATGCGTTCTCGGTCCATAGGCAATATTGTCATAAATAGATTTAGGGAAAGGGTTGGGCTGCTGGAAAACCATTCCTACATTTTTACGTAACTCATTAACATTGTATTTATCGGAGTAGATATCTTCTCCATCTAATTCGATAAGGCCTTCCACACGACAGGAGTCTACCAAGTCATTCATCCGGTTTAAAGTTTTCAATAAAGTAGACTTCCCTGACCCAGAGGGACCAATGAAGGCAGTTACTTCCTTTTCGTGTATCTCTAAATTATTATTGTATAGAGCTTGGAAATCTCCATAATAAAGATCCACATCCTGGATATCAAATTTAACAGTTTTTTCTTCTTGACTATCTTTTTTAGCTTCTCTAGTCGGAAGAGTCATTTTCATTTTATTATCCATGACTCTAATACCCCCTTTTAGATTTTTATTTGCTGAAGTATCTTCCATTTTTTTCTCTTTTATGATGTTGGACATTTTTTATTTCGCTCCTGTCTCTAAAATTTTATCAGAAATCCAATTTGCCAGTGCATTAACTACAATAACAAAAAGAACAAGTACTACTGCTGTGGCAAATGCTTTATCTACATTCCGGCCTTCATTTGTTAAGACATACATATGTACAGCCATTGTTCTACCTGTTTGTAATAACCCAGTGGCCATATTTGGGGCAGTTCCCAAGGTGAAGATCAAGGCTGCTGTTTCACCGATGACACGCCCGGATGCCAAGATGACACCTGAAACAATACCCGGCATCGCAACAGGAAGAACCACCTGGAATATGGTGCGGATTTTTCCAGCACCCAACCCATAACTGGCTTCACGTAAAGATCTATCGACAGATATCATCGCTTCTTCAGTTGAACGGATAATTAAAGGCAGTACCATAATCGTTACGGTTAAAACTCCTGCTAGAACGGAATAGCCCAATCCTAAAGTATTACGGAAAAACAGCATTCCGAACAAACCATAGACGATAGACGGCACAGCTTGTAAAGTGTCTGTAGCCATCGATATCGCTTGAGTAACCTTACTGGTACGGTCTGCATATTCAACAAGATAAACCCCAGTAAAAACACCGATCGGAGTAGCAAATAACAAAGTTAAACCAACAACTATTATTGTATTAATTAAAGAAGGGACAAGAGATTGGTTTGACGAATTAAAGTTCCATTCAAACAGTTCCAAGGAAATATTTGGAATACCTTTAATAAAGATAAAGAAAAGAATATACAATAAAGATCCAAAAGTTAACAAGGTTGCAAGGTAAACAATCCAACGGATAATTAAACTGTTTGTGGAACCTGAGTGTGATTGTTTTTTCATTAGTAACTTTCACCTCTATTTTTAAGAATTAAGAAAACAGCGTTGATAAGAATAATGAAGAAAAATAAGACGACTGCGGTGGAAATCAAAGCGGTACGGTGTGTGCCGGAAGCATAACCCATTTCCAAAATGATGTTGGTCGTCAAGGTTCGAATACCATCTAAGATATTAAAAGAAATCCTTGCCTGGTTACCAATAACCAGCTGGACGGCCATAGTCTCACCGATTGCCCGACCCATCCCTAAAACAACAGAAGAAATTACCCCGGAACGAGCAGCGGGAAAGACAACCGTGAAAACAGAACGCTCATGAGTGGCACCTAAGGCAATTCCACCATTATAAAAGACCGAAGGAACAGCTCTCAATGAAGTTTCAGAAATACTAATGACAGTTGGCAGTATCATGATAGCAAGCACGATCATTGCTGCAAGCATACTCAACCCATTACTTGGTAATGAATTTCGAATCCATGGCACGATAACTTGTAAGCCAAAGAAACCAAAAACCACTGATGGGATTCCAGCCATTAAATTTACAGCAGGACGTAAAACTTTATAAAGCCATTCCGGACAAAAATAAGCCAAATATATAGCAGTTAAAATACCAATAGGAGCACCTATAATCACCGCTCCGATAGTTGTATAGAAAGAACCTAAAATCATTGGTAATACTCCAAATGCTCCTTTAGGATCTTGGGCTGTCCAGTCAGGCGAAGGTGCCCACTGCTGGCCAAATAAAAAGTCTCCAATGCCATAATCAATCATGAAAGGCAGTCCATTAGCAAAAATAAAAGTAATGATTAAAACTAGAGAAACGACTGAGACTAGAGCAGACATTAAAAATATGCCTCTCCAGATACTTTCGCTCGCTTTTTGATCCAAATTTTTCACTCCCTTATATAATTAGTTCTACAAACAATAAAAAAGGGGGGGACCCCCCTTAATTTCACATCTGTAGAATGTTAATTATGCAGATACTTCATCCCATGTAGTAACCTCACCAGTATAAATTTGTTGAACTTGTTCTACCGTTAAGTCTTCCACAGGGTTATCGTGATGGACAATAATAGCAATTCCGTCCAGTGCCATTGGCTGAGAAGTTAAGGCAGCGGCCTCTTCCTCATCTAAAGCACGAGAAGCCATTCCGATGTCATTTGCTCCTGTCATGGCGTCTTCCATACCTGCACCAGATCCGTTTGCCTGGATATTAATAGTAACATCAGGGTTTTCTGCTTGGTAAGCATCAGCAATTGCCTGCATTGCAGGCTCAACAGATGTAGAACCTGAAATAGTAACATCACCTGAAACTGATTCATCCGCTGTATATTCTTCTTGCTCGTCTTCAGAAATTGCGATGTATCCTTCTTCCTCCACAATAGCTTGAGCTTCGGGTGACAATACAAAGTTCCAGAAATCCTGTGCTTCTGCTGACAACTCTTCACCATAAGCTACGTTAAATGGGCGGTAGATAGGATACTCTTCAGCTTGAATGCTTTCCGCAGTCGGTTCAAAACCATCTATATTCACAGTTTTCACGGAATCATCTAAAGAACCGGTTGAAACATAACCAATTGCAACAGGATCTCCAGCGACAGTTGATAATACTGCTCCAGTAGAGTTTTGAATCCCTGCTTCAGCAGTTGTATTATCGATTTCAGAATCCTCATCATATACCGCAGTAATTTCAGTAAATGCATCACGTGTTCCTGATCCATCCTCACGAGAAATTACTGCAATTGACTGACTAGCATCAAAGTCTCCAGAAGCTGTATCTGTATCAGATGTTTCTTCTTCATTTCCGCCGTTTCCACATGCTGCTAAAGTCAACGCAGCTGCAACAGTAGTTAACCATTTACCAGTTCTAGTCCAATTCATTATTTACATCCCTCTTTTTTGTTTTTTAGGACACTATCTGTCCTCACGATTAATTGTAACGAAATAACAATAATTTTAAAGCAAATTAATGTAAAGTTTATGTAAACTATTGTAAACATTCTCTTTTTTTCTTTACATTACATTTTTTTACCAAGAGGAAGATAAACACAGAAGCTTGACCCCTTATTCAATTTACTTTCAAGAGTTATCTTCCCTCCCGTATTTTCCACCATGTGTCTCACGATCGAAAGACCCAGGCCCGTTCCACCTGAATTCCTGCTTCTATCTTTATCCACTCTGTAAAAACGCTCAAATATTCTTGTCTGTTCATGATTCTTAATACCTATACCATTATCTTGAATACAGATTTGAACCTCATACTCCAATTGCACCACACTCACTTCTACATACCCGTATTCCCGATTGTATAGAATCGCATTATTGATTAAATTCAACAAGATCTGTTTCAAAGTATCCTGGTCATACCAGATAGTCAAGTCATTTATCACATTCAAACGCAGATCAATATGTTTATTTTCAGCTTTCTGATTTAGAATATGATAAACCGACTCGATGACTTCTTTAACATTAACAGTTTCCAACCTCATTCGATCCGTTCTTTGTTCCAAGCGTGAGAGTTGTAAAATATCACCTATGATTAAGTCTAATCTTTCGCTCTCTTCATTCATGATTTCTAAAAAGTGAATGAGAGTTTCTTTATCTTCAAGGGCCCCGTCTAATAATGTTTCTGTAAAACCTTTAAGAGCCGTAACAGGAGTTCTTAACTCATGGGACGCATTGGCTACAAAGTCTGTTCGGACTTTCTCTAAACGACGGATTTCTGTAATGTCATAAAATAATATAATAAGCCCATGGTCTGACTCTGACGCCAGGTTCACCGGGATAATTGTAGCATCCAAGATATACTCTTCACTATTCATTAAGTTGAATTCCTCTGACTGGGGCTTTCCTGTGTCGTAGGCAGCCTCCACCAGCTCTATAATCCAAGGATTACTAATAAAATGAATATAAGGACGGCCAATATTATCAGACAGATTAATTTCTAAAATCTCTGACATCGCTGGATTCACCATCTTGATTAAGCGCGATTCATTTAATAGCATGATTCCAATGTTTAAGTTTTCAATCAGTTTATTTAATTGTTCATTCCTGGTTTCTAATTCTTGAACTTGGAACTCTAGTTTAGAAGCCAGCTTATTAATTGAATAGCCTAATTCGTCTAACTCTCTAAAGTTATTTCCACGATAGCGCCGAGAATAATCTTGATTGATGATATTCACAGTGACTTCTTTAATTTGATCAATCGGTTGGAGCAGACGTTTGGTCCAGTATCTAAAAAACAAGAACAGGACTGCTAGAGATATCAACATAAAAAGAAAAAAATACGTTTGAACAAAGCCGGTAGATATAACAGGATCATTCTCAATATCTGCTAATCTTAATACGCCTATTCTTTGATTATCAGCACTTGATATAGCAGTGCTTACATAAAAAAACATAGACTCACCACTATCCATACTTTTTCTACCTTCAATGAGTCTGTCTTCTTCTGACAGATTTATTTCCTCGGTTGTGGCAGGAGAATGATTAACTTCCGATGAGTCATAGACTAAATCGCCTTGAGGATCAAAAAGGGTAACTCTTGCTCGAACAGATTGGGCAATCGGGGTGATTTGTCCTAGTAAATCCTCCACCCTTTCTGCTTCTCGACCTTCCAACTGCATTTCAATTATAGTTATTTGTTCTCCTAATTGCTGTAATTGTTTTTCTGCATTTTCTTCTCTATATTGTATATCAAGAATTCTACCGACCAGAATACTTAAAAAAATAATGATAGATAAGAATAAAATTATTATTCTTCTATAAAATTTATTCATTTATTATTTCTCTGGTTCTTTTAGACTATAACCAAAACCTCTAATTGTTTGGATATATTTAGGATCTTTGCTGTCTTCTTCCAGTTTTTCTCTTAAATGACTGATATGCACATCAACAATTCGAGTGCCGCCTATATAATCATAGTTCCAAATTGCATTTAATAACTGAGCTCGATTGATAATTCTATTTTTTTGTTCAGCCAAAAAATGTAACAGCTCAAATTCTTTGGGTGTTAAATCTATAAGCTGATCGCCTTTATACACTTCATATTTATTTGGAAAAATTGAAATTTCTCCGACTTTTACAACGGAATTTTCATACTCATCATCATCGTTGTCATTTTTTAGTTCATCTATCCCACTTCGTCTGAATACGGCATTCATACGAGCAATCAGTTCTCTGGGACTGAACGGCTTAGTCATATAATCATCCGCGCCCAACTCCAGTCCGATAACTTTGTCAAACTCGTCATCTTTAGCAGTTAACATTAAGATAGGTGTTTCCACTCTTTCTTTTCTTAAATCCCGGCAAACATCCATTCCATTTTTACCAGGTAACATCAGGTCAAGAATGATAAAATCATAGTTTCCATTTAATGCCATTTGAAAAGCTGACTTCCCATCCATTGCTGCATCTACTTTATAGCCTTGTTTCTCTAGATTAAAGGTCAGTAAGGTAATAATAGACTGTTCATCATCGACGATTAGAACTCTTTTCATTCAAATTTCGCCCTTCCCCATTTTATTCTGCCCGAATTATGAATAACTCTATGTATGCATTTACTTATACATTGTATCTATTTTTATCCTATTGAACAAGATTAGATTAAAGCCGGCGCTCTTTTTTGATATAAAAAAACACCCTTCATTGGATTAACAATGGAGGGTGTTGCATTTTACTTTTCTTTCTTATCTTCCTCTGCCAGCGATAAAGCTGTAAAGCAAAGTCAGCAGAATAGCACCTAGAATAGCTGGAATAATTGCTATACCAGCAAGTTCTGGTCCCAGATCACCTAGTAACCAGCCACCTAAGACTGATCCTAAAATACCTAAAATAATATTACCAATAATTCCTCCAGGAACATCTCTACTCATCATCAGCTGAACTAGCCAACCGATAATTCCACCAACAATAATTGCCATAATAATTCCCATTTTTCTTACCTCCTTGAATATTTATTTTTGGTATACATGTATGATACATGCCTACCTTCTTTTTTTGCAAATAATTCAACTTACTATTTCTCTATCGGGTATCAGCCAGCCACCTTTTAATTATTCGTGAAACTAATAAATTGACTATATTTATTATTTTGCTAGAATAGAATTATTCTAAATTATACTATAAGTATGGAGGCAAGTAATGAAAGTTATAATCGTTGGGACATCACATGTAGGTTTTGAAGCAACACAAACCTTGTTAAAAGAAGTTCAAAATGTTGATATTCATTTGTTTGAGCAAGATGACAAAATGTCATTTATGGGTTGAGGGAGTCAGTCTTATCTGGAAGATAAAGTAGACTCTTTAGATGAGCTTCACTATGCCAATCAAGCATCTTACGACGCTCAAGGTGTAAAGACCTATGTGGACTCAAAAGTTATTGCAGTAAATCCTGATTCTAAAGTTGTTACAGTGGAAAAAGAGAACGGGACCACCTATGAGGAATCATACGACCAACTTATCTTGAGCCCTGGCGGATTACCTGGAAAACCACCTATCGAAGGTGTAGATTCCGAGAATATCTTCTTCTTCCGTGGACGCGGCTGGACAGATATTGTGAGGAAACGTAAAGATGTTGCTGAAAAAGCTGTTATTGTCGGTGGGGGGTTCATTGGTATCCAAGTCGCTCAAGCTTATACTTTAGCTGGTATTGATACTACTGTAATCGATATGGAAGAACGTTTATTACCTACTTATCTCGATAAAGAATTTACAGATCTCTTAGAGCAGCACGCAGCTGAAAAAGGCTTAAACTTCCGTCCTGGCGAAGCTGTTCAAGAATTTGTTGCAGATGGACAAGGTGCTGTAGAAAAAGTAGTAACGGATAAGGGCGAGTATGAAGCAGACACCGTTATCTTAGCAACTGGTGTTGTACCTGGAACAAAATGGTTGGAAGGCATCTTGGAAATGACGGATAATGGCTACATTAAAGTTAACGAATACCAACAGTCCTCTGAAGAAGATATCTATGCAGCAGGAGATGCAACTATGTATCCATACGCTCCGACTGGAGGTTTAGCACCGACCGGATTAGCTACCCTGTCCAGCCGTGAAGCAGTTATAGCTGCTAAAAATGTTGCAGCTGGTGAAAACAAATTCAAAACTCCTGCTATGTCAGGAACAGCAGCTTTACACCTATTTGATTACAAGTTTGCAAGCACCGGACTGAACGATGCTTCGGCTGCAAGGACCGACTTAAATATTTCGAGTAAATTTTATCAAACTCGAATTCTGCCTGAATTCATCGATGATGACCGTGAAATTTTAATGAAAATTCACTATGAGACAGATACACATCGTATATTAGGGGCACAACTCATGTCTAAAAAAGATATTACCCAGTCTATTAACACCATGTCTGTTATTATCTCTGCTAAAATGACTTTAGAAAATCTAGCCCTGCAGGACTTTTTCTTCCAGCCGGAACGCAATAATCGTTGGAATTATCTCAACCAACTTGCACAGCAGGCTCTTGGCGAGACATTTGGCAGTGACCAGCAATTATTTTAAGATTAAAAAGGAAGAGCCGGATTTTAATTCCCAGCTCCTCCTTTTTATTTTTCACCGACAATTTCAGTTTAACTTTCAGAAGATTTTATATATAGTGTAAGTTACATACTTTATTAAGTAGGTAATAATATGCGGAAAAACATTTTTAATACTATTTTTATTACTGTCATCCTCTTACTCACCGGTCATATACTTCTCTACTTCAACTTAAATGTCGGAAATCCGCCTATCCCAGCAGATACTATCATCGTACCCGAAGGTCCCGGGACTGAGCGCGCTCAAAAAAGTGTAGAACTTTTGAATCAGGGCTATTCTAAAAACCAGAAAATCATAGTCTCTCCATTCATTAATGAAGAATTTGGCACAGATTTCAGCAGTCATTACCATCACCTGTATGGTGCCGGCTACGACACGGTCGTCCAAGAAAATGAAGCTACATCCACTTGGACGAATGCAAGGCACACCCTGGATCTAATGCAAGAGCTGGGATATACTTCTGCTTTAATTGTCAGTTCAGATTATCACACGAGGCGTGTTCGTTTGGCTTATGAAAGAACAAATAAAGACTACAATTTTGACCTTACTTATGTATCTGCCTATCCTTTAGATGATGAAGATAGACCTATCCCTTACTGGAACCACTTTGAAAATAAGTGGTACGCATTCACTGAGATTCCAAAATTATACGGCTATCAGCTGGGACTCTATCATTTGATTGATTTGTAATGATCTAATAAAAAAAGGCTTGAAATAACATCAGTTATTGTAGTGCACCCTAAAACACGGACTTTAATTGAATCGTTTGCTTAAGCGGCTT
>JAUNQW010000026.1 GCA_030535975.1 Atopococcus tabaci
ACTATGTTAAAAACATGATCACTGGTGCTGCTCAAATGGACGGTGCTATCTTAGTTGTATCAGCAGCAGACGGGCCTATGCCACAAACTCGTGAGCATATCTTATTATCTCGTCAAGTTGGTGTTCCTTACATCGTTGTTTTCTTAAACAAATTAGATTTAGTAGACGATGAAGAGTTAGTTGAATTGGTTGAATTAGAAGTTCGTGACTTATTAAACGAATATGAATTCCCAGGAGACGACACACCGATTGTTGCCGGTTCAGCATTAAAAGCTATTGAAGGTGACGCAGAATACGTTGAAAAAATCGAAGAGTTAATGGATATCGTTGATGAGTATATCCCTACTCCAGAACGTGACAACGATAAATCATTCATGATGCCTATTGAGGATGTATTCTCAATTGCTGGTCGTGGTACAGTAGCTACTGGACGTATCGAGCAAGGTATTGTTCACGTTGGTGATGAAGTTGAAGTTGTTGGATTGAAAGATACTAAAGTTACAACTGTTACAGGTGTAGAAATGTTCCGTAAAAACTTACCAGATGCACAAGCTGGAGATAACATCGGAGCATTATTACGTGGTGTAGGCCGTGAGGACGTAGAACGTGGACAAGTTTTAGCTACTCCAGGTAGTATCACACCGCATACTAACTTTAAAGGACAGGTTTATGTATTAACTCAAGATGAGGGTGGACGTCATACTCCATTCTTCACTAACTACCGTCCACAATTCTTCTTCCGTACAACTGACGTAACAGGAGTTGTCAACTTACCAGAAGGTGTAGAAATGGTAATGCCTGGTGATGACGTCACTATGGATATCGAATTAATCGCACCTATTGCTTTAGAAGAAGGTACTCGCTTCACTATCCGTGAGGGTGGACGTACTGTTGGTGCTGGTGTTGTAACTACTATCGAAAAATAGTTAATGATTACTCATTAACTAAACTTCTAGATTTTTGCTAGAAGTTAACCCGAGATCTTAAAGATCTTGGGTTTTTATTTTGTTATCCAAGAGCTTAGGAGGCAATTAAACTGTGGGTCGCCTCTCTTTTTCTTAAAATGTAATCTGAATGTAATAAAAAGGACTAGATTAGAGAGATACAAGATGTTATAATGTCCAAGTCTATACAGATAGATAAAAAATATGGGAAAATCATTAGAAGCCCTTGAAAGAACCCATATAATTTGGTATTATTTTAAGAGTGCTCACTTTTATAAGAAGAGGTTAGTAATTTTAACCTTGTAAAGGGTAGAAAGCACAAGGTATGCTGATAGATAAGATACCAGGCAATGATTTGAGAGGTTGCGACACACTAGGACGTGTTGTCATGGAGGTTTGAAAAAGCCTTGGGCTGACTGAGCGGCAGATAAAGACATTTACAGCCGCCCTTCCTGGGTGTTGGAAATTTTCAAGGAGCCAGTTTATTTTAAAAATAAGCGAGGAGGGAAAAACATGGCACAAACAAAAATTCGTATTAGATTAAAAGCATACGAACACAACGTATTAGATCAATCTGCGGAGAGAATTGTAGAATCAGCTAAAAGAACAGGTGCAGAGGTTGCAGGACCAGTTCCGTTACCAACTGACCGTTCATTATTCACGGTGATTCGAGCAACTCACAAGTACAAAGATTCTCGTGAACAATTTGAGATCCGTACACACAAACGCTTAATCGATATTATCAACCCAACTGCAAAAACAGTTGATGCGTTAACAAAACTTGACTTACCAAGTGGTGTTGACATCGAAATCAAATTATAATAAGTCACTTTTACCTTAAAAGGTAAAAAATAAAACAAAAAAATTATGGAGGTGTACTCATGACCAAAAAAGGAATCTTAGGAAGAAAAATTGGAATGACACAGATTTTTAGAGATAACGGAGAGCTGATCCCCGTAACTGTGGTTGAAGTTCAGTCTAATGCTGTTATGCAAGTGAAAACAATGGAGACTGACGGATACGAAGCAATCCAATTAGGATTAGAAGACAAACGTCAATCTCTAGCTAACAAGCCAGAGCAAGGTCATGCTGCAAAAGCAGAAACTTCTCCTAAGCGCTTCATTAAAGAAATTAACGATGTAGAGCTTGGAGAATACGAAGTAGGACAGGAATTAAAAGCAGATGTATTTGAAGAAGGTGACATCGTAGACGTCACTGGTACATCTAAAGGGCATGGTTTCCAAGGACACATTAAACGTCACGGCCAAAGTCGTGGACCTGAAACTCACGGTTCTCGCTACCATAGACGCTCAGGTTCTCAAGGGAACTCGGCAGATCCAGGTAGGACTTGGAAAGGTATGCCAGGAGCAGGACGTATGGGTGGCGACAAAGTTACTATCCAAAATCTTGAAATCGTCCGCGTGGATACTGACAAGAACGTTTTATTAATTAAAGGAAACGTGCCAGGAGCTAAAAAATCTTTCGTTAAAATTAGAACTGCTGAAAAAGCATTCGATACAGAAGTGAAATAAGAAAGGAGGAGCAAATAAATGACTAACGTAACATTATTTAAGCAAGATGGTTCGGAAAATGGAACAGTTGAAATTAATGAAGCTGTTTTTGGTATTGAGCCTAATGAAGCTGTAGTTTTTGATGCTGTCCACTTACAAATGTCAGCAAAGAGACAAGCAACACACGCCGTTAAAAACCGTTCAGCGGTTCGTGGGGGCGGGAAAAAACCTTGGAGACAAAAAGGTACTGGACGCGCCCGTGCAGGATCAACACGATCACCTATCTGGGTTGGCGGAGGAGTCACATTTGGCCCGCAGGCAGAACGTAATTACAAACATAAATTACCTCGTAAAGTTGCTCGTTTAGCAATTAAATCTGTTTTGTCAGATAAAGTTGCAAACGAAAGTTTAGTTGTTGTGGATCAAATTGCTTTTGATACTCCAAAAACAAAAGACTTTATTACATTTTTAGAGAAATTAAATCTTGAAGGTAAAGTTTTAGTAGTAGTGGATGAAGAGAATGATAACTTAGCGTTATCTTCCCGCAACTTAAACTATGTGAAAGTAATTACAGCAAACTCACTCAACGTATTAGATGTAGTTCATGCTGATACTTTAATTATGACACAAGATGCTCTTTCTAAAGTAGAGGAGGCGTTGAACTAGTGAAAGCACATAATGTAATTAAGCGCCCAGTTATTACAGAGAAATCTGTTTTAGAAATGGACAATAAAAAATACACATTTGAAGTAGACAAAAAAGCTAATAAAACTCAAATCAAATATGCGATTGAAGAAATATTTGATGTTGAAGTTGAAAAAGTAAACACACAGATCACGAAGCGTAAACCAAAACGTATGGGTATGCACAGTGGTTATACAAGAAACTATAAAAAAGCAATTGTTAAATTAACAGACGCATCAAATGACATTCAAATCTTCAGTGAAGAAGACGAAGAATAGTCAATATTAGAGAAAAATTAAGGAGGGTAAAGAATGGCACTGAAACATTATAAGCCAACCACGAATGCTCAGCGTAATATGACCGGTTATGATTTCACAGAAGTCACAACAGACAAACCAGAAAAAACATTGTTAACAAAACAAAAAAGTAACGCTGGTCGTAACAGTCGCGGATCTATTACAGTTCGTCGCAAAGGCGGAGGACATAAACACCAATACCGGATCATCGACTTTAAACGTAATAAAGACGATGTTCGTGGATTAGTAAAAACGATCGAATATGATCCAAACCGTACAGCTAATATTGCGTTAATTCATTACGAAGATGGTGAAAAACGCTATATTTTAGCTCCTAAAGGATTAAAAGTGGGTGCTTACATCATGTCTGGTGAAGACGTAGATATCAAAGTAGGTAATGCCTTACCACTTAATGCTATTCCTGTAGGAACAACAGTTCACAATATTGAATTAAAACCTGGACGTGGGGGACAGTTAGTGCGTTCTGCTGGAGGACACGCACAAGTATTAGGTAGACAAGAAGGAAAGTATGTTCTAGTCCGCTTAAGCTCAGGCGAGAACCGTTTAATCTTGGGTACGTGTCGTGCAACGATTGGTACTGTAGGAAATGAACAGCACGAATTAATAAGTGTTGGTAAAGCTGGACGTTCTCGTTGGTTAGGCCGTCGTCCTAAAGTACGTGGTTCTGTTATGAACCCGAATGATCACCCACACGGTGGGGGAGAAGGTAAGACTGGAATTGGTATGCCAAGTCCACTTACTCCATGGGGTAAACCTACTCTTGGTAAGAAAACTCGTAAACGTAATAAACCATCTAACAAATACATTGTTCGTGAGCGTAAACGCTAATCGCTTTAAATTTAATGCTTTAAGCAGGAAGGAGGCGACCCTATGTCACGCAGTTTGAAAAAGGGACCTTTTGTCGATGATCATTTACTAAAGAAAGTTGAAAAAGCTCAAGAGTCTAAGAGTGGATCTGTTATCCAAACATGGTCACGTCGTTCAACTATTTTTCCTAACTTTGTAGGCTTAACTATTGCAGTCCATGATGGACGTAAACACGTACCTGTGTATATCCAAGAAGATATGGTAGGTCACAAATTAGGAGAGTTCGTACCAACACGTACGTTCAGAGGACACACTAGAACAGATAAAACTACAAAAATCATCTAATAATGGAAGGAGGATACCATCGAGATGGCAACAGAAACTACATCTGCTACAGCAACAGCAAAAACTGTGCGTATATCAGCTCGTAAAGTAGGCTTAGTTATAGATCTCATTCGCGGAAAAGAAGTTGGAGAAGCAGCTAACATCCTGCAATTTTCTACACAGAATGCGGCAGACCCTATTTCTAAGGTATTACAATCAGCAATAGCTAATGCAGAGCATAATTTTGATTTAGACGTTGAAGACTTATATATTAGTGAAGCATATGTGAACGAAGGGCCGACATTAAAACGTTTCCGCCCCCGTGCTAAAGGTGCAGCATCACCAATCAATAAAAGAACAAGCCACATCACTATCGTGGTATCAGAAAAGTAAGGAGGGAAAAAAATGGGACAAAAAATTAATCCAAAGGGTTTACGATTAGGCGTTATCGAAGATTGGAATGCAAAATGGTATGCAGAGGAAGATTATGCTGACAACTTACATGAGGACTTAAGTGTCCGTGAGTATATCGGTGAGACATTAAGTGAAGCGTCAGTATCAAAAATTGAAATTGAACGTGCTGCTAACCGTGTCAATGTATCTATTCACACCGCTCGTCCTGGAATGGTTATTGGTAAAGGCGGATCAGAAGTAGATGCTTTACGTAACAAGTTAAACCAATTAACAGGTAAAAGAGTTCACGTTAACGTTGTTGAGATTAAAAATGCAGATCTGGACGCAAAATTAGTTGCGGAAAGTATTGCAGAGCAATTAGAAAGCCGTATCTCATTCCGTCGTGCTCAAAAGCAAGCTATTCAGCGTGCGAGACGCGCAGGAGCTAAAGGAGTTAGAACATTAGTTTCCGGTCGTCTAAATGGAGCAGATATGGCTCGTTCAGAAGGGTTTGCAGAAGGATCAGTTCCTTTACATACTTTGCGTGCTGAAATTGATTATGCACACGAAGAAGCAGATACAACTTTTGGAAAATTAGGAGTTAAAGTTTGGATTTATAAGGGTGAGGTATTACCTGAATTATCAAATGATCAAAAAGGAGGGAAAAACTAATGCTATTACCAAAACGTGTGAAACACCGTAAAGAGTTTCGCGGTAAGATGAAGGGCGAAGCTAAAGCTGGTAAAGAACTTGCTTATGGTCAGTACGGACTGCAGGCACTTGATTCAAAATGGATTACAAATAGACAGATTGAAGCAGCGCGTATCGCAATGAACCGTTACATGAAGCGTGGAGGAAAAGTATGGATTAAAATTTTCCCTCATAAACCTGCAACTGCAAAAGGTATCGGAGTCCGTATGGGATCTGGTAAAGGGGCTCCTGAAAAGTGGGTTGCACCAGTACAACGTGGGAAAATCATGTTCGAAGTTGGTGGAGTTTCTGAGGAAGTTGCAAGAGAAGCTTTACGCTTAGCTTCACACAAGCTACCGGTAAGAACTAAGGTAGTACAACGTGATGAAAGTGGTGACTCAAATGAAAACTAAAGAATTTAAAGAACAATTAAAAGAAATGTCAGTCGAGCAGATGATCGACATGGAAAATGAATACAGAGAAGAATTATTCAATTTACGTTTTCAATTAGCCACTGGTCAATTAGAAAACACAGCTCGTATTCAAACGGTTCGTAAAGCAATTGCCCGTGTTAAAACAGCTTTGCGACAAGCCGAAAACAACTAAATTAATATTTACAAATGAATAAAAGACTAAAAAGGAGGCTAAGTAATGAGCTCACAAGAACGTAATGAACGTAAAGTTTACCGTGGGAAAGTTGTATCTGACAAGATGGATAAAACAATCGTAGTTGAATTAGACTCGAGAACCCAGCACCCTAAATACGGAAAACGATTAACTGTTTCAAAACGCTATAAAGCGCATGATGAAAACAACGAAGCATCATTAAATGACATTGTTGAAATTATGGAAACGCGTAAAATATCCAAAGATAAAAATTTCCGATTAATTCAAGTCATCGAAAAAGGTGTCGTTCTTTAATTTCTAACACATAAATAATGTGATTGAGAGGAGGAAATCTCGTGTTACAAGTTGAATCTCAAATGAAAGTTGCAGATAATTCAGGTGCAAGACAAGTACAAGTGATTAAAGTATTAGGCGGAGCAGGTCGCCGTTATGCAAAAGTCGGGGACGAAGTAGTTGTTTCGGTTAAAGAAGCAACACCTGGAGGCGTTGTCAAGAAGGGTGAAGTTACACGTGCTGTAATTGTACGCCAAAAATCAAAAACGCGCCGTACAGATGGATCGTATATTGTATTTGACGAAAATGCATGTGTGATCGTCCGTGAAGATAAATCACCACGAGGAACACGTATCTTTGGACCGGTCGCTCGTGAACTACGTGATAATGATTTTATGCGTATTGTTTCACTTGCCCCAGAAGTTTTATAGTTAAACGAGAAAGAAATCAGGGAGGTGCATGAAGTGAAAATCAAAACAGGCGACACAGTCGTAGTAATCGCAGGTAAAGACAAAGGTGAACAAGGAACTGTTTTAAGTGTTGACCCTAAGAAACAACGTATGGTTGTTGAAGGGGTAAACAAAATGATTAAACATAATAAACCATCTGGAATGTCATTCCAAGGTTCTATCCAAGAGACAGAAGCACCATTACACGCATCTAATGTTATGTTAGTAGATCCTAAGACTGGGGAAAGAACCCGTGTAGGATTCCGTGAAGAAGATGGTAAAAAAGTACGTTATGCAAAAGCATCAGGTGAGACGATCACTTATACAGCTTTAGCAACTAACGACGAAGAATAATTTCGGAAGGAGGACAATAAATCATGACAACAACAAAAGTAAACAATGTGTTTCGTGACAAGTATTACAACGATGTTCGACCAGCATTAGTAGAACATTTTGGTTACAGCTCAATCATGCAGGCACCTAAGATTGAAAAAATTGTTTTAAATATGGGTGTAGGTGACGCGGTTCATAATTCTAAAAATTTAGAAAACGCTGTTGCTGAATTAACAAAAATTTCTGGTCAGAAACCAGTCATTACACGCGCTAAAAAATCAGTTGCGAATTTCCGTTTAAGAGAAGGTATGGCTATCGGTACAAAAGTTACCTTACGTGGAGAACGTATGTATGATTTCATTGGTAAATTAGTTACTGTATCTTTACCACGTGTACGTGACTTCCGTGGTGTGAGCAAGGATGCTTTCGATGGGCGTGGAAACTATACTTTAGGTATTAAAGAGCAGTTAATCTTCCCAGAAATTGAGTTTGATGATGTTAGCAAGATTCGTGGCTTAGATATCGTTATTGTTACTACAGCAGAAACAGACGAAGAAGGACGCGAATTATTAAGACAAATGGGAATGCCGTTCAAGAAATAAAGTGTAAATGGAAAACCTGATAAGGAGGAATACAATTTATGGCTAAAAAGGCAATGCGTGAGAAAAACAAAAGAAAAGCTAAGTTTTCTACGCAAGAGTACACACGTTGTGAACGTTGTGGAAGACCACATTCAGTATATCGCAAGTTCAAATTATGCCGTATTTGCTTAAGAGAATTAGCATATAAAGGCGAAATTCCTGGGTTAAAAAAAGCAAGCTGGTAATTTAAATTGAACTAATCAACATTAAAAAAGGAGGCAAGAATATGAGTTTGACAGATCCTATCGCAGACTATCTAACACGTTTACGTAACGCTAACAGCGCACGTCATGAAGTAGTTGAAATTCCTGCGTCAAAAATCAAAGTACAGATGACAGAGATCTTGAAAAATGAAGGATTCGTTAAAAATTACGAGTTCATTAAAAATGAGCACCAAGGTGTTCTACGTGTAACATTGAAGTATGGACCAAATAACGAAAAAGTTATTTCTGGTTTAAAGCGTATTTCTAAGCCTGGACTGCGTGTCTACGCTAATGCAGATGAGATGCCTAAAGTATTAAATGGCTTAGGTATTGCAATTGTATCGACATCTAATGGTGTTGTTACAGACAAAGCCGCTCGTGCTCAGCATGTTGGTGGAGAAGTACTAGCATACGTTTGGTAATAAAAATATAATCAACTAGGAGGTGTCTAAATGAGTCGTATTGGTAATAAAGTAATTGAAGTACCTGAAAAGGTAGAGATTACTCAAAATGGTAATGTTGTTACAGTTAAAGGACCTAAAGGTGAATTATCACGTGAAATCAGTGAAGACATTAAAATGAACATTGATGGTGAAGAGGTTACTTTTACACGTCCAAATGACACAAACATGATGAAATCCTTACATGGAACTACTCGTACAAATGTATGGAACATGATTGTTGGTGTGACTGAAGGATACAAAAAAGAATTAGAATTAATCGGGGTTGGATACCGTGCTCAAGCATCTGGTAAAAGTATAGACTTAAACGTAGGTCTGTCTCACCCGGTTCATTTCGATGCTCCAGAAGGAATCGAAATCGAAACACCTGAGAACAATAAAATTATTGTTTCAGGAATTAGTAAAGAAGAAGTTGGACAATTAGCGGCTACTATCCGTGATATACGTCCACCAGAGCCTTACAAAGGAAAAGGTATTCGTTATGTTGGTGAATACGTTATCCGTAAAGAAGGTAAGACTGGTAAATAGAATAACCATTATTATTCAATTCTATAGAGAACAAGGGGTGAAAAATTGTGATTAATAAGCTGGGAAAAAACGAAAGACGTCAAAAGCGTCATATGCGTATCCGTAATCATGTTTCAGGAACAGCAGAAGTTCCACGCTTAAACGTATTCCGTTCAAGCAAAAACATATACACGCAAATTATTAATGATGTTGAAGGTACAACCTTAGCTAGTGCTTCATCTGTAGATTTAGACAGTGAAGGCAAAACTAAAGCAGAACAAGCTGCAGAAGTTGGACGATTAATAGCTGAAGCTGCTAAAGAAAATAATGTTGAAAAAGTCGTGTTTGATCGTGGAGGCTATAAGTATCATGGTCGTGTGAAAGCAGTAGCCGAGGCAGCACGTGAAAATGGATTACAATTCTAATATAAAGGAGGAGAAATAATGGCTAGACAAAAACGTCGTAATGATGACGGATTTGAGGATCGCGTAGTTAACATCAACCGTGTATCTAAAGTTGTTAAGGGTGGACGTACGATGCGTTTCTCAGCTTTAGTTGTAGTTGGTGACCGTAAAGGTAAAGTTGGATATGCAACTGGTAAAGCTGCAGAGGTTCCTGAAGCAATCCGTAAAGCAGTTGAAAATGCTAAGAAAAACATAATAGAAGTCCCGACAGTTGGAACAAGTATTCCACACGAAACAATTGGAGAATTCGCTGGTGGTAAAGTATTAATTAAGCCAGCTGTTGAAGGTTCGGGAGTTGCAGCAGGTGGACCTGTTCGTGCCGTAATGGAATTAGCCGGAGTAGAAGATATTACAGCTAAATCATTAGGCTCAGACTCTCCAACTAACATGGTAGCGTCTACGTTTGAAGCAATTAAGCAATTAAAACGTGTAGAAGAAGTTGCTAAGTTACGTGGACTTTCAGTTGATGAAATTTTAGGATAGGAGGACAATCATGTCTAATATTGAAATTACATTAAAACGTAGTGTGATTGGTTCTTCTGATAAGCATAAAAAAATCATAAAAAGCTTAGGTTTAACTAAAATTAACCAAACAAGAACTTATCCGGATAATCAAGCTATTCGTGGGATGATTAAACATGTCTCACATTTATTAGAAGTTAAAGAAGCTTAGAAAAACTAGATCAAGGAGGTGCCAAATATGAAACTTCATGAATTATCACCATCAGAAGGATCACGTAAAAGACGTAATCGTGTAGGACGTGGACCATCATCAGGTATTGGTAAAACATCTGGTCGGGGACAAAAAGGCCAAAAAGCTCGTGGACAAGGCCCGCGTATCGGATTTGAGGGGGGACAAACACCTTTATTCCAAACTTTACCAAAACGAGGATTCCGAAATATTACACGCAAAGAATATGCTATCGTAAATATTTCTACTTTAAATGACCGTTTTGAATCTGGTGCAGAAGTAACACCCGATGCTTTATTAGAGCAAGGGATTATTAAAAACATTTCTAAAAAAGTTGGTATTAAAATTTTAGGAAATGGTGAATTGAGTCACTCATTAAATGTTAAAGCGCATAAATTCACTCAATCTGCCAAAGAAGCAATCGAGAATGCTGGCGGAACCGCAGAGGTGATTTAATGTTCAGATTACTAGCCGAAGCTTTTAAGGAAAAAGATGTTCGTCAGCGGATGTTTTTTACATTAGGAATGTTAATTATTTTCCGTATAGGTACACACATTACTGTCCCTGGAGTCAATGCCTCATCCCTTAGCTCGATTAGTGAATCAGGTCTTTTTAACCTACTGAACATTTTTGGTGGAGGAGCTTTAAGTAACTTCTCTATCTTTGCTTTAGGAATTTCGCCTTTTATTACAAGTTCTATTATTATGCAGTTATTGCAGATGGACATCATTCCTGTCTTTTCAGAATGGGCAGATCAAGGTGAGGTTGGTCGGCGTAAGCTGAATCAAGTGACGCGCTATATGACTATAGCTATAGCCTTTGTACAAGCACTAGGTATATCATTAGGCTTTAACGCTTTATCGGACCTTGGCTTAATCTTAAACCCAGGAATTCCCACTTATCTAATGATTGCACTTTTCTTAACAGCGGGAACCATGCTAGTCGTTTTTCTGTCTGAGCAGATTTCGGTTAATGGGATTGGAAATGGATCGTCTTTAATTATTTTCTCAGGTATTGTCGCTAAAGTTCCACAAGATATCATGAATTTCTACAGTTCAGAAATTCGCAATGCCGGAGATGAATTAAATCAAGCAATCATCTTAGCAGCGATTATTATAGTAGCTGTGATCTTACTAGTAATTTTTGTTGTTTTTATGGAGACTGGAAGAAGGAAAATACCTGTCCAATATACTAAGCGTGTAGCAAGTTCGGAACAAACAGCAGTTCTACCATTAAAAGTTAACTCAGCTGGAGTTATCCCGGTAATATTTGCTTCATCGTTCATCATGCTGCCACAAATTGTTCTTGGAGGGTTAGCAGAATCTTATGCTGGAGCAACTTGGTATGAAGTACTGTCAACAATCTTTAATTTACAAGAACCTGTCGGAGCTGCTATATACGCTCTGCTCATTGTTGTCTTTACATACTTTTATGCACATATCCAAGTGGATCCTGAAAAAATGTCAGAAAACTTCCAAAAACAAGGAGCTTTTATCCCAAGTATCCGACCTGGAAAAGACACGCAGAATTATATTTCATATGTCTTAAATCGCTTAAGTACTGTGGGTGCCTTTTATTTAATGGTAATTGCTGTACTTCCTATTGTGGCTTCAATGATCTGGGACTTACCAACATCACTGTCACTTGGAGGAACCAGTCTTTTAATTGTTGTTGGAGTTGCTCTGTCGACGAAAGAAGAATTAGAAGGATTACTCAGCAAACGCAGTTATTTAGGATTTATCCGCGATTAGCAACGATATAGAGGAGGACCAAATGAATTTAATTTTACTGGGTTTACCAGGAGCAGGTAAAGGAACTCAAGCAGCATCCATAGTGGATGAGTACGGTGTCCCGCATATTTCTACAGGAGACATGTTTCGCGAAGCTATAAAAAGCGAAACTGAACTTGGTAAAGAAGCTAATTCTTATATTGAAAAAGGGGAGTTAGTGCCGGATGAAGTAACCAATGGAATTGTAAAAGAACGCTTGGAAGAAAATGACGTAAAAGAAAATGGGTTTCTATTAGATGGGTATCCCAGAACGCTTAATCAAGCTGAAGTGTTAAACGAAAATCTATCTTCGGCAGGACTTGAAGTAGACGGAGTTATCTATATTAAAGTAGACACCGATGTATTAATGGAACGTTTGACCGGGCGCATCATTTGTGCAGATTGTGGAGCGACTTACCATAAACTATTCAATCCACCTAAAGTCGAAGATACTTGTGGTCAGTGTGGTGGAAAAGAATTTTATCAAAGAGAAGACGATAAACCAGAAACAGTCAAGCGTCGGATTGAGATTAACGAAAGCCTGACAAATGACTTGTTAAACTATTACTCAGATCCTGACCTTATCATTACAGTCAATGGTTTAGGGACTCCTGATGAAGTATTTAAAGAAGTTAAAGAAAAAATAGACAAGCTTAAAGCAAGTTTATAAAGGCTTTTCAAACGATGTATCGTTTGAATTGTCCATCGAATCATGATAAAGTCATTCAGGTTATGTTCTAAAACCAAATCTTAATTTATTAAGTAGATAATGATGAATATATATAAATTTCCAAGGGAGGAAATGAATTTGTCGAAAGACGGAGTAATTGAAGTTGAAGGAAAAGTTTTAGAGACGATGCCAAACGCCATGTTTAAAGTAGAATTAGAAAACGGACATGAAATTTTAGCACACGTTTCTGGTAAAATCCGTATGAACTACATTCGTATTTTACCAGGTGATAAAGTTACAGTTGAGATGTCTCCATATGACTTAACAAAAGGCCGCATTACTTATAGATATAAATAAAGTACAAGATAAATATGAGGAGGCGAAAAAATGAAGGTTAGACCATCAGTGAAAAAAATGTGTGAAAATTGTAAAATTATTCGCCGTAATGGACGTGTGCAGGTAATTTGTAAGAATCCAAAACATAAACAACGTCAAGGATAATTTTTAGATCAAAAAGAAAATTAAAAAACATAGGAGGTGCGCATATGGCACGTATTGCAGGGGTAGATATTCCAAGAGACAAACATATTGAAATCGCATTAACTTACGTTTACGGTATCGGTCGTTCTCGCGCTAACACAATTTTAGCTGCAGTGAACGTTAATCCATCTGTTAAAGTGAGTGACTTAACGAACGATGAATTAGATGCTATTCGTTCAGAAGTCGATAAAATTAAAATTGAAGGAGACTTACGTCGTGATGTAAGTCAAGATCTTCGTCGTCTACAAGATATCGGTTCATACCGAGGAAACCGTCACCGTCGTAATTTACCAGTTCGTGGGCAAAAGACTAAAAACAATGCTCAAACTCGTAAAAAACGTCGTTCGTAAACTAAAAATAAAGGAGGTAAAAACTAATGGCAAGAAGACAAACTAGACGTCGTCGTGTAAGAAAAAATATTGAGTCAGGAATTGCACATATCCACTCAACATTCAATAATACAATTGTTATGATTACTGACCCTCAAGGGAATGCAATATCATGGTCATCTGCTGGAGCGTTAGGATTCCGCGGCTCTCGTAAGTCAACACCTTTCGCAGCCCAAATGGCAGCTGAAGCAGCAGCAAAAACAGCGATGGAAGATGGTATGAAATCACTTGAAGTCAATGTTAAAGGGCCAGGTTCAGGCCGTGAGTCAGCTATCCGTGCGTTACAAGCTGCAGGTTTAGAAGTAACAGCTATTCGTGATGTTACTCCAGTTCCACATAACGGTGCGCGTCCACCTAAACGTCGTCGTGTATAAGACGAATGTTATAAACATTGTGGCACAAGGGATAGCCGTTGAAAGGGGAAATTGACTGAATGATTGAGATTGAAAAACCTGAGATACAAACCGCTGAAATCAGTGAAGATGGTAAATATGGAAAGTTCGTTATTGAACCACTTGAAAGAGGCTATGGTACAACTTTAGGTAATTCATTACGTAGAATTTTACTTGCGTCTCTACCAGGAGCCGCTGTTACAGTCATCCAAATTGATGGGGTACTTCATGAATTTACCGCTGTTGATGGTGTTGTGGAAGATGTCACTGCAATCATTTTAAACGTAAAAAAACTCGCCCTTAAAACTCATTCAGAAGAGCCTAGAACTATCGAATTAAATATTGAAGGTCCCAAAGAAGTTTATGCTTCTGACCTGCTTTTAGATAGTGATATTGAGCTTATGAACCCAGATCAATATATTTGTACAGTAGCTGAAGGTGGACGACTATCAGCACGCTTAACTGTTCAAAAAGGCAGAGGTTACGTTCGTGCAGAACACAATAATGATGAGGATATGCCAATTGGAGTTATTCCGATTGACTCAATCTATACACCGATTGAACGTGTCAACTACCATGTTGAGAACACACGTGTGGGAGATCAGAACCAATACGATAAATTAACGATTGAGATTTGGTCCAATGGAACGATTACACCAGAAGATGCGATCAGCTTATCAGCTAAAATTATGACAGAGTATTTATCGATATTTGTCAACTTAACTGAGAAGGCTCGAGAAGCTGAAATGATTGTCGAACCAGAGGAAACACAAAAAGAAAAAACATTGGAAATGACAGTGGAAGAATTAGATTTATCTGTTCGCTCATATAATAGTTTGAAACGTGCAGGTATTAATACGGTTCAAGAATTGACAAGTAAAACTGTCGAAGAAATGATGCAAGTTCGAAACTTAGGTAAAAAGTCACTTGAAGAAATTGAAAACAAGTTAGAAGAACTTAACTTAGAACTTAGCGCAGAAGAGATTTAGTTTTTATAAAAAGACTTATTAAAGGAGGGTAAATCATGGCTAATCGCAAATTAGGACGTAATAGCTCACAACGTAAAGCTATGTTACGTGATTTAACATCAGATTTAATTATTAACGAACGTATCGTTACAACTGTAAGTCGTGCAAAAGAAGTGCGTCGTCTAGCAGAAAAAATGGTTACTTTAGGTAAACGCGGTGACCTACATGCTCGTCGCCAAGCAGCAGCTTTCTTACGTAATGAGATTGCCAGCTTTGAGGAAACTGAAGATGCAATTATTGTTGAAGATGTTCTTCAAAAGCTATTCGATACGCTTGCACCTCGTTTTGAAGACCGTAACGGAGGATACACTCGTATCTTAAAAATGGAGCCTCGTCGTGGAGACGCAGCTAAGATGGCTTTAATAGAGTTTGTTGAAGCTACTGAAGCTGAAGAAGAAGAAACAGAAGAAGCTGTAGAAGCTGAATAATTAAGATGGAATGATCGAGCGTTATGATGTTGAGGGCCCAACACTGGGTTCTTTAGTCTAGCTCATACTCTTCAGGAGAAACAGCAATGTTTTTCCTGAGGAAATTATTCTTTTAAATGATGTTTCTTAATACTATAGAAAAATAAAAGTTTTTATTTCAAACGAGCTTTGGAGTAAAAACTTTTGTTTTTTAAATCTCCATGAAGTATTATTTGGATTTTAGTTTGTAGAGAATAAACATCTTTAAATAAAAATTGGGGATATGGTATAATACTTTTAAATTTGTATTCACTCTATTTATAGAATACCCAGGAAATGATTGGACAAGAAAAGGATGCTGAAAATGGACACTATAATCGAATTGGACTGTGTGTCGTTTTCTTATCAATACGATGACACCGGTGAGGATACATTGAAGGAAGTTTCACTAAAAATAAGTAAGGGCGAGTGGTTAGCTATTATAGGGCCTAATGGCTCAGGCAAGTCCACCTTAGTCAAAACCTTTAATGGGATTCTGCCTGTCAGAAGTGGTCGAGTTCTAGTAGATGGGGAAGTTCTATCGGATGAGACGGTCTGGGAGATTAGAAAGAAATTGGGCATGGTTTTTCAAAACCCTGAAAATCAGTTTGTTGGCGCAACGGTAGGAGATGATGTTGCATTCGGTCTAGAAAATCACGGTGTTCCCAGAGATGAAATGATTCACCGTGTGGAAAAAGCTTTAGAGACTGTTGAAATGAAAGAGTTTATTGATCGTGAACCATCATCCCTTTCCGGGGGTCAAAAGCAAAGAGTAGCCATTGCCGGGATACTGGCATTGAAGCCTCAAGTCCTGGTCCTAGATGAATCAACTAGTATGCTGGACCCTCGAGCACGCGAGGAAATTATGGATACCATTCGATACATTAAAGAAAAGACAGGTATGACAGTTATATCCATCACTCATAACATCGATGAGGCTGCTGAGGCGAGCCGTATCATTATTATGGAAGAGGGTCGTATTATTGATGAAGGAGACAGTCGCCATATTTTCTCAAAAGGGGAACAGTTAATAGACTTAGGGTTAGATGTTCCTTTTGCTGAAAGATTAAAAAAAGAGCTGAAAGTTCAAAACATTCAAGTTCCGGATGATTATATGACAAAGAAAGAGTTGAGAGACTGGCTATGGACATTAAACTCGAAAATGTAAATCATGTTTATAATCTAGGTACGCCTATGGCTGTTGATGCTCTGCGGGGTATATCTTTAATGATCCCTCAAGGCAGCTATACTGCTCTGGTCGGCCATACAGGAAGTGGTAAGTCAACCTTACTTCAACATTTAAATGTGTTGCTTAAGCCCAGCTCCGGACAAGTTATTTTAGGTGACCAGGTCATTACTGCTAAATCCAAAGATGCTGAATTAAAAAGTTTACGTCGACATATTGGAACAGTTTTCCAATTCCCTGAGGCGCAGTTATTTGAAGAAACGATTGTAAAAGATGTTGCTTTTGGACCTCAAAATTATGGGATGCACCAAGAAAAAGCGATGGACTTGGCCCGGGAAATGTTACAAGTTGTAGGGGTGGATGAGCAATATTTTAACTCTTCTCCTTTTGAACTGTCCGGAGGTCAGCAAAGAAGGGTCGCTATTGCAGGGGTTTTAGCTTTGGAGCCAGAAGTTTTGATATTAGATGAGCCGACAGCGGGACTGGATCCCAAAGGCCAATATGAATTAATGAGTCTTTTTTCCCAGCTTCATAAAGAAAAAAAGATAACCATTATTTTAGCAACTCATCAAATGGAGTATGTAGCAGAGTATGCTGATCAAGTAGCTGTTTTAGAGGCGGGGACCTTAGTTAAAACAGGTCATCCCAGAGAAATTTTTGCTGATCAAGCGTGGTTGAAAGAAAGACAACTAGATGTACCAGAAGTTGTTGATTTTGCCAACCAGTTAGCTGAGGGTAAAAATTGGTCATACCCAGAACTCCCCCTGACTATCCAAGAGTTGTCAGACAGTATTGCTCATCAGTTAAAGCAATAGAAAGGAAATGTTATGTCACAGGGTATCGTAATTGGACAATATATCCCAGGTAAGTCTTTTATTCACCGCCTCGATCCAAGATTGAAAGTATCAGCCACTGTTTTGTTTTTAATTACTGTATTTTTAGCAAATAACTGGTTAAGTTATGCAGTCCTTCTGGCATTTACTATTCTCGCTATCTTTCTGTCGGAAGTCTCGCTGCGCTTTTTTGCCAATGGCTTAAAACCGCTTTTGCTTTTGATTATTTTAACAGTTTTTCTACAAATATTCTTTACCCAAGGCGAGATCTTGCTTTTCAACTGGGGTCCTATTCAAATTTATCAAGAAGGTCTTATTAATGCTGCTTTTATTTTTTTAAGGTTCATGCTCATCATCTTTATGTCCACTTTGCTCACTTTAACCACTATGCCTCTTGAAATTACGGATGCTATTGAATATTTATTAAGACCCTTAACAAGAATTAAGGTGCCGGTCTATGCTATTGCTCTGATGTTGTCGATAGCTCTTCGCTTTGTTCCCACTTTAATGGAAGAAGTTCAGAAAATCATGAATGCTCAAAGAGCGAGAGGCATGGATTTTTCTGAGGGATCCTTTATCCAAAGACTTAAAAATGTGGTCCCTCTTTTAATTCCTCTTTTTGTAAGTGCTTTTAATCGTGCAGATGATTTAGCTATAGCCATGGAATCGCGGGGTTACCAAGGGGGAGATCATCGAACCAAGTATCGTCAGCTTAATTGGATGAAGCAAGATACTTTTGTCTTGTTTATTTATCTCTTACTTGGTGGACTTATTCTTTATTTAAGAAGTTAGGTGTTATATGATGCGCTATAAATTAACGATTGCTTATGATGGTACAAAATTTTACGGTTTTCAAATCCAGCCCAAAGACAGGACCGTTCAAGGAGAACTAGAAAAAAGCTTAAAAATAATGACAAAAGGTATAGATGTTAGAGTACATGGATCAGGAAGGACAGATTCTGGCGTGCACGCTCTCGGCCAAGTCATTCATTATGATTATCCTGGAGAGTTATCGGAAAAAGCGATGTTTAAAGCTATGAATACATTACTCCCAAAAGACTTAGTTGTTCAAAAAGTTGAAGTGGCAGATTCATACTTTCACTCTAGATTTTCTGCTAAAGAAAAAATTTATATTTATCGTCTTTATAATGGCGAGGTAAGGAATCCGTTTACCAGGACCTATGCTTCTTGGCACCCCTATCCTTTAGATATTGATCGTTTAAGAGAAGCTTTAACGTATATCGAAGGCAGACATGATTTTACCAGCTTTGCTTCGATAAAGGATCCTATAGAAAATAAAATAAGAACTATTTACGAAGCTCGAGTAGATTACGATTCTGAAAAGCAAGAGTTTGTTTTTTTGTTTAGGGGCAATGGTTTCTTATACAATATGATTCGTATTCTTATGGGTACTCTCATTGAAATCGGGGACAGAAGAAAAGAGCCTGAAGAAATGCAACGTCTATTAAAGCTTAAAGATAGGAAACAGGCAGGTCCCACGGCTTCCCCATTAGGACTCTATCTAAAGAATGTCATCTATGATTAGGCAAAAAAAATCATAAATACATT
>JAUNQW010000037.1 GCA_030535975.1 Atopococcus tabaci
TTTAAATTAAACATTGTCCAACGAGTGAAGATGTACTTTTGCTTCTTGGCAAAGCGCATTATCATCCGTTGATCTTCTATCTCAGTAATACCCATTAATTTAAGAAGATTTTGCTTATATGCTTCATCCACAAATGGGCATGCTATCATATCTGCCGTGAGAATTGTTAGCTCCGCATTGCGTTTGCGCTCCGACTCAGCCACAAGTTTATACTTCTTTACAATCTCGTTTTTCAATGATGATTTTAGTTCATTATAGCACTTATGATTTGCATAATAATACAGTAATATTATACATGCAAACATGTTATACTGCATTTCACTTTTTTTAATAAATGATTCTATTACTATAGGTGCGAGCAAATATGCATTACCCAACTCTTTTGCCAATATTAATAGATACAGGCTTTCATGCAAAGTATTTCGATGTGAATCTGTTGTAGACAGCACCAAGGCTATTTCATCTAGAATCTTCTTAAAGATAATGTCCTTGCTGATAGTTTGGAATCTAATCTTTGGATCAACCTTAAAATCTCCATGTCGTTTCGCATAGAGAACGACGGTATTCATTATCTTCTGCAATTTCAATGTGGTATTTACCTGCCTATTGCTATTGAACACGAAAAAAACCACATCAATCAAAGACACGAGGTAACTTGTGAGTTGCCTTTGTGCTCGTTGTGATTTTATTTCTATCTGTTCCTTATCCGCATTCTCTTTTGACACTAGACGCTCATACTTCTTGAAGCCCGTCTCATAACGATTTAAAAAAGCATCAAGGCGTTGAGATAATTTCTCAAGCAGATAGTTTGCTATATCTCGATATTCAATTCCGCATTCTCTTACTATTGCTTTTATTCGACTATTTATGCTATTTGCAGATAGGTATATATTGAATCTCTTTTCAAGTATATCATTATCTTTATCAGAATCCACGTCGTCTGTGTCATCTTCTTTCTCCTCGATCGATTTCAATTCAACCTCTTCCCAAAGTGGAACAGAGAATATATCGCTAAGTAAATCTTCTGTTTGCAATTTGGCCAATGTAATCTTTGTTATGAAAGGTCTTTCAAACTCTTCTGTTTTTGATGGACTGATTTGTAATTTGAATTCTTTCAGCCATTTTGTTAGACTCTCCATGAAGAACTTTCTATCTTTTTCGTCATTATAGAAGAGAAAATAGTCGTCAACATACCGATAACACTCATAGTTAGACTTATGTCTTAGTTTTTTTTCATTCAATAGTTCCTGTTCAACCTTCTGGTCAATATACTGAAGTATAATCTCTGCAAAGATTCTTGAAAACTCTGGACCTATAACAATACCATTCGTTTCACGAGCATTAACCGACTGCATTAAATTATCAAATGCGTCGCCAACCCATGCACCATGATATCCTGGCAAAACCTTCACCTTGTCAGAACCTCCAGCAGTCGCCCAACTTATAGTATGTGTGTAAATACTGTCAAAACAGCTTTGAAGGTCGAACTTCACTAGATGCTTGAATTTTTTTTCTGCTCTCTGATATCTATAATCTTCGTAGAACTTATATATATTCGAATACTTTTCGTAACTAAAATATGTTTTTAAGTTCTCATATTCATTGAAAAACAATTCAACTTTATCACTCTCATGACCCGATAATTTTCGGTGGAGACGATCTCTATAGTAAAAGTATTGGGCTATCTTGTGTGGTTTGCGAATAGAGTATTTACTCTGATTGCAAAGATAGAGTATAGAATACTTATACTGTTCATAAAACTCTACAATCTGCCACTGGTTATATGGATGTATAATTGACAGAGTTCTATTTTTATTCGTCTTGTGAGCAATATTGAATTGAAAGGGATAAAATAGAGCATTTAGTCGATGTTGAAGTATTCCAATTCCTTTACCCTCTTCATAACATCCAAAAAGCAAAGCACAAAAAGCATTAGCACCCTTTTCATCCAAACGTTTCTTTTGCGTCAAGACATTAAGCTTTCCTTTTACTTCACCAACCCATAAATACTTAGCAAGAAATCGATATAGGTATCGGTTTGAGAAAATAATCGGACACTCATAGGGCAAGACGTCAGAAAAGAGGACTCGCTCTTTGCTATAATTAAGCTTTATCTTCTTTCTTTTCTTCATGCCCACGATGATTTAATAGTTTGAAGTCTCTGCTTCTTTACTTTGTAACGCTTGTGAGGATAATCAAAACCCTCTCTAAAAGACAATAAAGCAAGTTTTCTTTTCAGTCTATTCTCTATTACACCCCTGTCTTCTATGGCTATAGATGTCTTTGTAGAAAGATCCAACCTACCTATGTTGCGTTTCAATTGTCCATCCAAGTAAGATAGATTGCTTTTATTATCCAATAGTTGATTGGAGTAAAAAATGCCAACTTTAACCCCTTTCTTTGCGTTATACAGATTTATGTTGCTGGTCAACACATGAAGTGCATCAAACAAATAGTGTGCTGAAACGTCAAAACCCGCGGTATCGATCATCTTGTCAAAAGTAGAGAACGATTTATCTATTCTGTCTGTAATCTTTTTCAACTTATCGAAAGAGAGCGAAAAAATAAGACTATCTCTATTTCCATTGTCAATATGGATATTATATCCTAATAAATTGAAGTCTAAATCTACAGCATCAGCCGAATCATACGTATAGCATTTACCTGAATCTGATGGCGTGTGGATTCCCAACCCCATTTGAGAATAGATACAAGTAAGTTTATCAATATACCAATCTATTGATTTATAGTATATGTCTCTAACATCAGGATGAATAACAAGCACCATATCGTCCACATATCTACCAAGAAATAATATACCTGGCAATTCACTCTTAATTTTCTCGTCTATCTTGGACAAATAGAATTCAGATAGGAGTGAACAGACTGCACAACCGCGTGGAATACCAGTTTGTGGAGTCTTTACAAGTGGGCGAAGATTCTTGTCTTCAAACTCCTTCCGAATCAGTCCACGCAAGAGCGATTTACTCTTCACATCAAGCAGGTTGTTGCCCTCCAAATACTCAAACAACTTATCATGTGGAATCGACTCGAAACAGTGACAAACATCCGTTCTAATTATATAGTATCTACTTTTATCCTCTCTCAACAACATCTTTAACTGAGAAAGAATTTCATCGCGGCTTGACATAGATATCTTAAACAACTTTTTCACGTTTCTGCAAAGGACTTGCATCGCAAAAAACTCTTCAGCTGTAGTTCCAATAGAATATACTGGCTTCAACGGATCTCCCGACGCATCCGGAGTAAGATTGAAACGGAAGCTACTTGACAAAATCTTTGAAGACACACTGCTTAGATGCTCTTGCAACAAGGTTTTCTGTTCCCGAGCATTCTCATTCATCTGTTTCTTTAAGTAATCAATCCGACTCGTTTCCTCCTCTGTACGCTCTGCCTTTTTCTTCCTCAATATCTCATTCAGTTCCTTTCTCATCTCACGATACTCCTGAGCTTTATCCAAATATTCAGGTGAAAGATACTTTTTCTGCATCTTTCCCTTTCTATTCACTGCATTAAACGCATCATTCAGTGAATCGTAGTTATATGAGAAACCATATTGCAACATCAATTTGACTATATCTACTATTCAAACACACCTCTCATCCCTTTTTGGCAAGAAAGCCGTTGCAAACTCCCGATGGCAATCCATGACTACCATATTGAATCGCTTTACAAAAGTACACTTTTTATTTGGTAAAACCAACTTTTTTCTTAAAAATGCAGATAATTTCCATAAAAAATATCTTCTTATCGTTTTTTTCAATGATTTTTAAAGCAAAAAGTAAGTATAAAGCATAAAAATCAACCTAAATTAGTAAATTGTCGTACAAAACTACTACAATTAAAAATATTTGTAGTATCTTTGTACCGATTTTCAAAGATAAGAATATGAAAGAACGGAATACATATCTTTCTTCCGCCTCTGTAAAAAAGCAAGGGAGAACAGCTTACTATAAAATGCTGGAGAGTGCCAAGCAAGGAGAGCTTATCCAGGTCCGTCGTGGTGTGTATGCCAATATAGACCAACTCAGTGGCAACATGATTGACATCAATGCCGTTGTTCCTGAAGGCATTCTATGCCTTTGGTCAGCATGGAGCATTCATCAGCTTACCACTTCCATGCCACAGGCTTTTCATATCGCCATCAAAAGAGGGCGAAAAGTCTCTATTCCTTCTTTTCCAAGAATGGAGGTTCATCATTATACGGAAGACCTTCTAAAAATTGGTATAATTTCGATGATAATTGATGGCTTCAGTATTCGTCTCTACGATGTTGAACGATGTGTGTGCGATGCGGTAAAGTTTCGCAATAAAGTAGGTATGGATGTCTGCTCCGAAATCATCAATAACTATCTTGAACGTCCAGACAGAAACCTAAGCAAGTTGATGGACTATGCCCGAAGACTGAGAGTAGGAAAGATTATTGAACAATATCTGCAAGTGAAACTATGAGTAACGAAACAATAAAAAATTACGGAAAATCTATCCGCAGCAAACTATTGAACATTTCTAAAAAGGAAGATGTCTTCCATCAGACCATCCTGACTCGTTTCTTTCAGGAACGTCTGCTATACAGAATGTCACAGACAAGATACCGCGACAAGTTCTATCTGAAAGGTGGTGCTTTGATGTATGCATACGAAAAGTTTGCAGCGCGCCCAACATTGGATATAGACTTCCTTGGAAAAAATATAAGTAATGAAGGAACTTCAATCGTTGCAGCATTCAAAGAGATTTGTTCCGTTCCATGCGATGAAGACGGGGTTATCTATGACGTCGAAAATATTACATCACAGAATATCACAGAGTTCAAGGATTATCATGGTATACGACTGAGCATACCAGTTAGAATGGACACAATTTCACAAGTATTGACGATGGATATCGGCTTTGGCGATGTAGTCACCCCAAGTCCAATAGACCTAGACTATCCTACTCTGCTTGAAAGTCTGCCAGCTGTAAACATTCTGGCTTACTCGCTTGAGACAGTTATTGCAGAGAAATTCCATGCAGTGGTTGATCTGGCAGACCAAAGCAGCCGCATGAAAGACTATTACGACCTATATCATCTGCTGTCAAAAGAAAAATATGACAGTGAGATACTACAAGAAGCTATTGTGCATACATTTGAGAACAGGCATACTTCATATGATGCTGAAACTATGTTTTTCCGCGATGATTTTGCCAACAACCAACAAATGCAAGTTCGATGGCAGGCATTCTTGCGTAAAATCACAAAGAAAAGGGAAATGTCATTCTCGGAAGTTGTGACACACATACAAGACACTTTACGCCCTTATTGGGAGATTCTGGCACATGAATAAGTACCATACATACGATTTCCCAGACTGCAAATGCCTTGTTGTCTGCGGAGACATTCACGGTGACTTCAATCTCCTCGTGAATAAAGTTTGTGTGCAATATCAGATGAAAGATACTCTGGTCATTGTAGCAGGAGATTGCGGCTTTGGCTTTGAAAGTAAAGGGTACTATGAGAATATTGTCAAGCGCAATACCAAGCGAGTAAATGAATCCAACAACTGGTTTCTTTTCATCCGTGGCAACCATGACAATCCAGCTTACTTTGACGGAAAGACATTCTGGCATAAAAGGTTTACTTGCATTCCCGACTACTCTGTAGTCAAAGTCAATGGTCACACCATACTCTGTGTGGGTGGAGCAATATCTGTTGACCGTCTGTCAAGAATAGATGCATGGGAACACAATCAAAGAAAGGCACATAGGTACAGCCATAACTCTTCTGACAATGAACTTCTTTCACCAAACTATTATTGGAAGGATGAAGCCCCAGTCTTCAACAATG
>JAUNQW010000027.1:0-3725 GCA_030535975.1 Atopococcus tabaci
CTTTGAAATCAATGAGATTAAGGACTTTATTTATTACGGTGATTTTGAAGATTTAAGTGAAGCTGTGCAGGATATTGACGATGAAGTAACCTTGTTGATTGCCGGTCATCAGCCATTATTGGGAGATTGGACCCTGGATATGAGTGATGAAGACGTGAGAATTAAAAAAGGAGCCATGCTCAATTTTAAAGTGATCAGCAAATCGCCCTTAAAAGCTGAATTGTTATGGGTTATTTCACCATAAACTAGTAACTAGTATAAGTTAAAATACAGAAAAAGATCCTCCTAAATGTGAGGATCTTTTTTATATTTAACATCAGTAAATTTAAGCTCTAATAATTAATATATGGTAAGTAATATGAAACATTCTATATTAAGTCTTGATTTATCATATGAGATATGATTTAAATTAAATCTAATTAGGCTTATCAGATCAACTAATTTATAATTTATTTAAAAGCCATATTTCTCATGAATAGATTTGAATCTGAAGTTTATTCTTAAATGTATGTAAGAATAAATAAATTTATTTTAGAAATTATTTATTTTATATAAAAATAAAACCACCGATTACAGAGATTCTACAAAATTCTGAAAACAGCAAAAATCCTTTAAAAGAGACCTAAATTTAAAATAAGCTCTATGTCCGCTAATTACCCTTAGCGGACATAGAATATGAGACAATCACACTACCCTCAAATATAGCTGCCAAATTTATCATATTTTGAATGTGGCATGATTTAGATATGTGCAAAGAATAATCAAACAAATAAAAATAACCAGCTTCCAGCCCGCTATGGACTTACAAGCCGGCCGTTCATTCGTGGACAGTTACATTTCAATAATAGAAATGTTTTAGATACCATCAGCTCCAAAGCTAAAATCCTCATCCTTGGAATCATCTGTCTCATTAACAATTTCTGCTGTCTTGAATCCGCCTCTGCGGTTCTTTTGAATAAAATCTTCCACTAACTGGCTGGATTCATTCAGATCTGCATTTAAGTCCTGAGCGTAGATTTCAGTCGTTCTCACACTCGAGTGCCTCAACATCTTTTGAGTCTCTCTTAAATTTCCGCCATTGATTAAACTTAAGGTCGCTGCTGTATGTCTCAAACTATGTGGTGTGATTTTAGATGATGTAATCCCTATCGCACGGTAAGTATCATCAATGATACGTGAAATAGAACGTGTAGACATCCGGCCGCCTTTGTTACGATTACCATGTGAGGCAAATAAAGGTGAGTATTCCGTATTGATCATCACGCCTTCTTCTTCACGGGCATTGGTGTAGTCGCGAATCACTTCTTTGGTCGTTCGAGGAACAATGACAAAGTCATCTTTTTCACGATGTCCTTTCCCCTGGACATAAATAACTGTATTAGCACCTCGACGTTGAATATCACCATAATCAGCACGACTCAATTCGATGGTACGCAGTCCAGTGGTAACAGCTAATAAAATCATTGCAAAATTCCTTTTTCCATTAATCGTGTCCGCTTTCAGCTGCAGATGTTCGAGCAGCTTCTCAACATCTTCAATGTCCAGAGCATCTTTAGCATGACCTCTAGGTACCGGAATCGTATTGTCGGCTTTTTCAACGATATTTTCATACAAATCTTCACGGTCCAGCCACTTGAAAAATTGATTTAACATATTGCGATAAGATTTAATTGTACGATCTTTATAACGGAACTGTTCTAAGGCCTGCAACTCCTCAGATGACAGTTCTTCTGTATCGATATCATTGATTAATATATGGGTATCACGAGGGTTATTAATTAAATCGTCAAAATAGCGCTCCACTTCATAGTAAGTTGGCTGACTGATCTTTTTCTTGTCTAAGTAATAAAAAAAGGGTTTAATATTTTTCAAATAAGATTCTCTTGTTGTGGGATGTTTTTGTTCTAAATGATTGGCATAAGCCTCATAAAACTCTTCTTGATTAAATCTTTTTTCAGTCATGAGTCCTTGCTCCTTATTTCATAAATTATAGTACGTTAAGCTTAGTATATCATAGTTCAGCGAAGGTTCATTCCTATATTCAGTCTGTAGTAAATCAGAAGACTAAATTGGAAATAATTAAGCTGGTCCAAATTAAAAAATGCAATAAGATCGAATATATGTTATCATTAATTGTTGCGTTTAAAAATCGTAACTTTTTAAATATATATTAACAAGGAGAAATTATTGCTAGAAAATACTTTAAATTTAATTGCACCTATCCATATGGCTTTAGAAGCTGAAGGATATACCAAACTTACTCCAATTCAAGAAATGGCTATTCCGAAATTACTTGAGGGACATGATCTTTTAGGCGTTGCTCAAACCGGTACAGGAAAAACAGCCGCATTTGCTATCCCAATCTTACAAAAACTGGAAGTAGAAAAGAAAGAATCAGGAGATAAACGCCCGGTTCAATCACTAATCGTTGCTCCTACAAGAGAATTAGCGATTCAAATTGATGACAGCTTCAAAAAATATGCTAAGAACTTAAACTTAAGAACTCTTGTCGTATATGGTGGAGTATCTCAACACCCACAGACTAAAAAATTAAGACAAGGTGTAGATATCATCGTTGCAACACCTGGAAGATTATTAGATTTAGTAAGACAAAAACATATCGATCTCAAAGATTTAAAACACTTTGTATTAGATGAAGCTGACATGATGCTTGATATGGGTATGCTCGAAGATGTCAAGAAGATCGTTAAGTACATACCTAAGAAAAGACAAACCATGCTTTTCTCAGCTACTATGCCGAAAGAGATTGAAATTCTTACAAAGAGTTTACTGAATAACCCTGTTAAAGTGGAAGTTACACCGACTTCATCAACAGTTGACCGTATAAAACAGGAAGTTTACTTAGTCGATCAAGGAAATAAAACAAACTTATTAGTCCATTTGCTGAACAATCAAGCTATCGAGTCAGCTCTCATCTTTTCACGAACAAAAAGAGGCGCTGATAAACTTGTTAAAGCACTAAAGGGTGAGGGTTTCAAAGTTCAAGCCATCCATGGAAACAAAAGTCAAAGACAAAGACAGACAGCCCTTAAAAACTTTAAAGAACGTAAAATACATATCTTAGTAGCAACAGATATCGCAGCTCGTGGAATTGATATTTCAGATTTATCTCACGTTATTAACTACAATTTACCAGAAGTTCCTGAAACTTACGTCCACCGTATCGGAAGAACAGGTCGTTCAGGTAATGATGGAATTGCTATTTCCTTCTGTTCACACCAAGAAAAATCACTCTTACGTGGTATTCAAAGATTGACAGGAAAAACAATAACTGAAATAACAGACCACCCTTTCCCATTAACAGATAAAAGCTCTTCATCTAAAAGTAAATCAAGTAGAAATAATAATAGAGGAAGAAACTCGTCAAATCGTGGTAAAAGTGGTAAATCTTACGTTTCCAGCAGCAGAAAAAACAAGAAAAAGTCTGGTCAAGGCAGCCAAGGCGGCCAAAAGAAAAACAACAGAAAATGGAGAAAAATCAAAAAAAACAACAAATAATATTAAATAAATCATCCGCTATTTAGAGAGAGTTTTCTATGATGGCGGTTTTTTTGTGTCTAAAAGTAGACAAGGATACTGGAGTATAAATATTTATGAGGCATTATCTTTGCTAAAATAAAATCCTTTCTATAATATTTAACTTATAAAGGACTACGCAATAAGGACAAAAAGGAGTGGTAGTTATAGATGTCTTTCAAGAATAC
>JAUNQW010000027.1:3825-18457 GCA_030535975.1 Atopococcus tabaci
TACCTGGCAATGACCCATACTGAAAGCAAAAAAATTGCACTTGGCGTTCTCTTAATTTTAATTGGTGCAGGGCTAATCCCCACAATGGAAAGCTTTAATTTAGGCGGATTAGGTGTCCTACTCCTGCTTGTCTTGACAGCCCTTTCTGTAGGTATATTCATTATGTCCGCGATGAAGCTCGAATCATCAAAATATGGAGATGATCATGAGGGAGTCATTTATATATCAGATGACGACTACAGCCTTATTGAGAAACAATATGTATTATTTAAAGAAGAAAATAGGTTCCGTATCCCCTTGGGTGTGGCGCTTTGCATTCTGTCTCCTATTCCCCTTCTTATCTTTGGTTTGATGGATGCAGAATTTTATGCTGAACGCTTTGGAGTTATCCTTTTAACTGCTTTAGTTGGAATTGGTGTTTATCAATTTATCACATACGGTATGTTGGATTCAGCTTTTAAGAGAATACTCAATATTGGTGAATACAGCGCTAAAGAACAAAGTTTTCAAAAAGTGATCGAGCCCGTCGGAACTATTTACTGGTTGATGATGACCCTCATCTATCTCATTTGGAGCTTCACAACTATGGACTGGCATATTACTTGGATTATTTGGCCGGTCTCAGGTATTTTATGGTCTATCATTATAAGCATTCTCAAAGCTTTTAAGTCTCAAGATAATAATCATTATTAAAATTGAATTGAATAGATAGGATCAGAAAGGAGTTTTTAAAATGTCATTAATTAATAATATAGGTAGTTTAGTGGGGATGTTTACCCAGCCAGATCAAAACGAAGAAAGCAAACAATTAGCAACCCGAGCAGGTGTTGACACTAAAGATTTTGGAAGAGTAGCGTCTGTCGGCCTGCCCCTTCTTTTACAAGCTATTAACAGAAATAACCAAAGTACCAACGGTTTAGAATCTTTTAATCAAGCGCTAAACCAGCACCAGACAAAAAATAACTACGACTCTTTAAATCAATTCGCTCAACATGTAGATACTGATGATGGTGATAAAATTGTCAGTCATATCCTTCAAGATAAGCAACAAACTGTAAACACGGGCTTGGCTGACCGTCTTGGCGTCAATCCGGATACAGTGAAAAAAGTCTTAGCCGTACTAGCTCCGCTTGCGATCAAGTATTTAGCGGATCAAAAGCGAGAAAATAAATTAAATCCTCAAGAAGTTCAGAAAGAAACAGAAGCTGCAACTCGTGAAGCTACAACACAATTCCACGCCTTCAGTAAAGAAAATAAAAAAGATTATGGGGTCATAGGTGATTTACTGGGTCTAGGTGACCACACAAACGAGACTACAGAAAATGAAAAAGACCATGGACTCTTAGGCGGAATTTTAGATATATTCAAATAAAAACAGCTGAAAAAGCTTCCTTTTCTAAATCATGAGAAAGGAAGCTTTTTTAAATTGTTTATTTCTTTTAATTTATCTCTTTTATTAATGATTCTTAATAATGATGTCTGATATATTCATATTGCTGCGGGTTTTTGTGTTCTCATAGATGATGTCGGCGATGTCATCTGGATGCATGAGTCCATTGTTTTTATTTTCTTGCTCAGGTTCACCCCAAAACGGAGTATCCATGCCTCCCATATAGACAGCATTAATATGAATATTTGTCTCTTCAAGTTCTTTGACCAGACTTTCCGTGAATCCGCGCACACCAAACTTACTTGCACAATAGCCGGACTCAGTCACTTTACCTTCTATCCCTGCTGTTGAAATAACATTGATAATAGATCCCACATCAGCTTCTTTCATAGAGACAAGAACTGCTTGAGTACAGAAAATAGTACCTTTCAAGTTGATATCAATCATCTCATCGATTTGACTGGCAGTTAAATCTTCTGCCCGCTCAAAGTAACCTACTCCTGCATTATTTATCAGTCTATCTATCGGCTGAACTTCTTGAACTATTTTTTCAAATACCTTCTCTACTTCTTCAGCAGAAGAAATATCTAGTGTAAAAATAGAATAATTTGAATTCTCAAAAGAAGCAGCAGTTTCTTCAAGTTTTTCATGATCTCTTCCCAGTAGACTGACATGACATCCCTCTTTATTATATTTTCTTGCTAATGAGGCTCCCAGACCACTTCCTGCTCCCGTAATCACAACATGTTTCAAAGTTTTTCTCATAGTAAAATTTCCTTTCTATATTTCAAGATATAAACTTATCATAATTTATTTAGAAAAGGTTTGCTATTTTAAAAAGCTGTATTAGACTATTTTCCGAAAAAACTTCTTGATGGACTTTTTTTGGTTTACATAATATTGATTATGTTGTTTTTTTATAAAGTTAAAATCTAAATGTTTTTAATTTAGGATTTCTGACGAGAGAAATTTTCGTGCTGCTTCCCTGCTAATGAATAGCAATGCAGTAACCTGAGTGTCCAGTTTTTCTTTTTTGATTCCTTAAGCCATATCATTTTTATCCTGTTTTGAATCATGGCACTATATAAATACAGGAGGAGAAATTATGATTAATAAAGAAACTAACGATCCACGTAAGCGTTTTTATAGTCAAGGCTATCCAAGTCAAGAACAAGACACCCCTGCCTTACAAGAAGATATGATTCCTAACCCTGATGCTGGTGAAGAGTCGTATGTAGGCAATAACATACTAAAAGGAAAACGTGCCCTCGTTACCGGTGGGGACTCCGGCATCGGGCGTGCTGCGGCCATTGCTTATGCCCGGGAAGGTGCGGATGTAGCCATTCAACACCTCCCAGGTGAAGAAAAGGATGCTAAGGAAGTAGAAGCTTATATTAAAGAAGCCGGCCAGCGGAGCCTGCTTCTTCCTGCAGATTTTCGTGAAGAAGGTACAGGACAACAGGTAGTGAAAGATACACTTGCTGAATTTGGCGGCATTGATATCTTAGTACTGAATTCAGCCCAGCAAATCGCTCAAAATTCCCTGGAAGATTTAACAATGGAACAAATCCGCAACACCTTTGAAGTGAATATCATTTCGATGTATGAATCGGTTAAAGCAGTCGAAAAACACCTAGAACCAGGTGCCTCTATCATTTTAACCACCTCGGTTCAGAGTTTTGAACCTTCAACAGTCTTCATGGATTACGCAGCAACAAATGCAGCTATTTCTAATTTTATTGTGAATCTAGCTCATTATTTTGGTCCTAAGGGTATTCGTGTAAATGGAATCGCTCCTGGCCCTATTTGGACACCTTTACAGTTAGACGGCGGCCAGCCGGAGGGAGCACTTCCCGAATTTGGTGAAGGCTCTCCTCTGGGACGAGCAGGCCAGCCTGTGGAACTCGCACCTGTCTATGTTCTCCTCGCTTCGGATGATGCAAGCTATATTAATGGGAGTATTTATGGAATTACAGGAGGACAAGGAATTACTTTATAGTGATGCTTCTTCTTTTCTACAGACAGAAAGACTGCTAATTTTTATTTTAGCAGTCTTTCTTCATTTATATCAGCTGATTCTCTCTTGTGTTACCATCCATAAAGTCCGCGGCAGTCCACCTTCTTCGAATTCCCAAACTTCTGTCACTTCAAAGCCTTCAGATACTGCATCAATGGTTTCCTCATCAAAGAAATGGATAATAAATGTTCCTACTTCAAAAAGATTATCCCCTCGTTTAATGCCTGTCTTATAATCTACATCATTACTATTGCGGGCAGTAAAAATATTAAGGCCACCCATTTTTAAAACACGTTGGACTTGACTGGATAATTTAATTAACTCATCTGTAGTCAATGCCATGCAATAAAGCATATGAGAGTAACAGCCATCATAAGATGCATCTTCTAAAGGAAAAGGTTTTCGGACATCATGATAGATTGTCTCTACTTGATCTGCAACACCCAATTCTGCTGCTCGTTGATTGATGATTTCAATTCCTTTGTGGGAGTAGTCTAAGATAGTAACATGTAATCCATTTTGAGCAAAGTATAAGGTGTCTCTCCCTTGACCTGCACCTAATTCGATGATGTTTTTACATCCCTTTTTCTTAAAAAAGTCTAATGCTCTTACAGCAGACTGGCTGGGTTCTTCTCCAAACATTACTTCATTTGCTGTAAATTTTTCCTCCCAATGGGGCTGCTGTTGGTCTAAATACTTTTGATGATCTGTCATAATAATCTCCTTGTCTGTAGTTTCCTCTCAAACTTATTTATTGATTGTTAATCAGTTGCTGGTTCACTGTAATATCCTCAACTTCTCTTCCCCATTCAGTTATCCGGTGGTGGCAGGTAAACAGAAGTATTTGGTGGTCTCCCGCCTGTTTAGACAATTCCGCTAACATCCTCAGACCATTTCTAGCTCGTTCATCATCATACTGAGCAAAAATATCATCTAAGAAAAGAGGCAAATGTCCCTCTTCTTCAGCGATAATTTCAGAAATGGCGAGCCGTAAGGATAGATAAATTTGCTCGATGGTTCCTGTAGACATGTATTCCCAGAGTTGTAAGTCCTGAGTTTCATGATCTTCAATAGAAACATCAAAGTCTTTACTTACCTTTACTTCTGAATATTTACCGCCGGTTAATTTATTGAAAATTTCTGATGTCTTTTGATTCACAATCGGACTGAAACCGGTCTGCATCTCTTCAAAAGCTTCTTCTAAATACTTTTCAGACCGTTCTAAATCCTCATAAATCCCCTGCCACTTTCTTTCTTTTCCTTGATAATGAGCCAATTCTGATTCAATCTGGCTGACATTAGCTTTATCACGGAAACGTTCAATGACTTCTGTTTCTGTTTTTGAAATTTCCTTATCAATTTCATGAAGACGGTCAGTGACTTGATCCAGTTGGCTCTCTAATTCTTCTGTTGTCTCAGAAGTCAGATTCACATCCTTCAGTTGCTTTTCGATATCTTCCCGCTGTTCTTTTAATTCATCTAAGCTGTAAGATTTTTCCAATTCACTCTGGTTAGCTTTTTCAGTTTGTGCCTGCACCTGCAGTTGAGATAATTGTTCACGTTTATCATCTAATCGACTGACTAAGTCTTGAGCATCTTGCAGATTTTCAATCTTTTCAAACACACTCAGTTTATTAAATAAATCCAACCTTTTATCTTTCTCTTGCTTGTGAATTGTTTTTTGATGTCTGGATTTCTTCTCAAGGTTTGCTCGGCAGTCACCCAGTTCTTTCTTTGTCGTTTGGATTTTATTTTCTAAGCGTGTCAAATCATAGAGATCCTCTACTGCATATTGATCTAAAACTGCATCTTTTCTTTCATTCAACCCATCGATTTTTTCTTGCATCTCCTGCAAGTGACTCGCTTCTTCTTTCATATCAATATCTTTTATTTCATCAGGGTAGGCATTTAACTCTTTATGGGCAGCATTCAGCTGTTCTTCCAAGTACTTTAATTCATTGGATTGATCTTGCTGGCTGTTTTCCGTCTTGGAAAAATTCTTCTCTAAATCAAATAAGTATTCTTTATCTCTTTCGACTGTCCTGAGAGCTTCTTGACTCTCAGTTTGAAGCTTACCTATATCTTCTTCTAAAGCTTCTAATAACTGTCTATTTTCTTCCTCTTTAAGTTCATAGTCTTCTTGCTGACGTCTGTATTCTTTTTCAGCTAAAGCAACTTCCTCATTAAGTTTCTTGACTCGCTCTTCTAAGTCAGAATGCTCTATCTTTTGAGGTGCTCCCGACTGCCTATAAGAAAGAAACGCTAAAATTAAACCTAGAGCAGCTAGAAGGTAAAGATAAGGGTTCACCAGACCTAAGCCGACACCTGCAAGAGTCAGAGCCACACCTGCAATCAACAACGGTTTGTTCTTGGGCTGGCGGTCAGATGTCTTTTGATTCATAATATCTTCGAAATCATTTATATAATCTAATTTCGTTTGATGCTGGAGGCGGAAAGAATCTGTCTGATAGTTAAATTCCTTTTCTTCCTCCTGGATGTATTGCTCCAGATCTTTTTTCCGGTTCTCAATGGCTTCCAAGTCTCGAGCAAGGACTAAATGCGCTTCTTCCTCTTCCTCCACTTGTTCCAACTGTATCTTATACTTTTCTTCAATCTGTTGGAATTCTTCTTGAAGCTGCTGAAGATCAGTTTCTTTTTCTTCATATTGCTGGGTTAACTGATCGGCTTTATCCACTTCTTTTTGATACCGAGCTGCTTCTTCGATTCTCTTGTTAGTTTCCTCTATTTGCTTTTCCAAGCTAGACAGAGCCTCTTCATTACTCTTGAGCTCTTGTGTCAGACCTGGAGGAATCTCTTCTCTATCCTCAGCATCCAGCTCTGTCAATTTTCTTTCCAGCTCCATCATCTCTAATCGAATAGCTTCTTCTTCTTTTTGAAGATTTTTTATTTCACTGACCTGATTTTGGTAGGAAAGAATGACAGACTTCTCGATAAGGCCATCTTCAGTCTTTAATTGATTGGATAAGGCGTTGATCTCTTCTTCTAATTCTACGGCCTTCTCTGTACGATCAACTGCCTGAGAGAGCACTTCGCTTTGATCCATAAGCCTGCGACTCTCGAGTGCTTTCTCCAGTTCATCTTTTTCTGTAAAGATTTCATGAGCATTTTCTTTGAGATGAGCGATTTTACTTTGTACTTGCTTTTTCTCTTTCTCATCCTCATAGGCCTGCATCAAATTTTCTTTTAATTCCTTTATCGCATGCTGAGCTTCTGCTAACTTCCCTTTTTTCTTGTTCTTTGAAAGAATTGTCTGCTTAGCTTCTTCGATCTCCTTCTTGGCCTCATCATAAGAAGTGTCTTCTGAGCCTGTGGTGACTAAATTCAGAAGCCGCTCTGTGATTTCATCTTTAGCTATATCAGATGAAACAATCACGCTCTGATTAGTAAAAATAAATAAGGACTGTCGGAAGGTATCTCCATTGACATTGAAAAAATGTTTTCCAGGTGAAGATTTAATTTGAACTTCAGTACCAGTATGCTCCTGATAGACTTTTATCTTATCTGTTTTATTACTTTTACCAAAACTACGTTCCAGCCGGTAAGCCACTCCTTCAGATTCAAAGTAAATTTTTCCCGACATCTTTTGACCGCCCCAAGGCAGGTATTTTGTTCGAGGATTATCCGCCACAGACTGCTTGCGTCCGGAATAGCCATAGAACATCATCATGATAAAGGCCATTAGAGTCGATTTTCCTGACTCATTATGACCATAAATCACATTAAAGCCCTCAGCTAAATCAATGGTAAAATTTTGAAACTTACCAAAGCTGTCCAAGGCTAATTTTTTAATTTTCATCCAGTCTCAATCCTCCACTCAAAGCTTCCAGCCCATATTTCAAGGCACGCTGGATTTTTTCTTTCTCCGCTTCATCTTGTTCATTATTCAAATCAGCCTGTGCATTTCTTATAAAAGCACCCCGCAGCGTATTTTCTTCAGCTGCAGATTCTTGATCAATGCTTAGAAAAGTTCGGTCTCGAATCTCAATATAGGCCACTTCATCACTTAGCTGGTCTTTGATAGATGTCCAGGAGACCAACTGGTTCTCTGACTTTTCTCCTATAAAGACCAGGCGGTAATAATGAGCCTGCCATTCTCCACCATGTCTTTCTTCTAAAGTCTTACGAATAGTGGACAAAATCTCTCTTTCAGTAAAAAGACCGGAAACATCTATTTCTTCCCAGAGATATTGCCGTTCAGCGATAGGGTAAAAATCTAAGTCCACTCTTTCCTTGCCCACTGAGCCAAGATACACACCGCGTGGACCTAATTCATCAAAACCGCGGCCGACTGGATTTCCTGAGTAAGCATAGGTGGTGGAAGCTGATTTTTGAACTTCCGTTCTTTTGTGAATATGACCCAGAGCGAGATAATCAACTCCCAAACGTGAAATTTGATCCGGTGTAATCGGATGATAACTAGACTCGGCTGTATTGGAAACGAGGTCTCCATGCATACAGCAAAGATTAATTTTACCCGGATCCAAACCTTCCATCCCAGTAAATAGACTCTCTTCTACATGGGTGGATCGAAAGGCAGCTCCCCAGACTACCGTGTTAAGGCGGGGAAGTTCAAAGCTTTCCCATTCTTTTTTGAAGACAAAAGTATTAGCCGGCCAATCTTCATCACTATAGGGTGACTCTATCGAGACATAGTCATGATTACCCGGCGAGATGAATATAGAAGCATGACATCCGGACAAACTTTCCTTGACGGAATTTAAGGTAACCGGGTCAACAGCAGTGGCATCAAAAAGGTCTCCTGCAATCAGGAGGATATCTACCGCCTCTTCATTGGCCAGCTTGATAATCTGACGAAGGCCCTTCAGCAAGTCCGAATAATGGTTTTGAACCAATTGACTGTTCCTCTTGCTTTCATTTTCAATATGTAAATCGGCGCAGTGTAGTATTTTAACAGGGTCCATACGGTTCCCCTTTCTAATAGGTAATAATCACTATCTAATGTAACATAAAAAGTATTTCAACTCTATCAGGCAGCTATTCAGGCGTTTTTTTCAATATAAAAAAGCTGGAGTGTTAGACCCAGCTTTCAAAAAAGAGAAAGCAGACGCTTCCCGCCTGCTTTCCATAGTGCTTATTTTTATGCTTTTTCTCGAATGACATATTGCAAGATACCTGCATGCTTGTAGTAGTCAATATCTGCTGATGAATCAATACGTACGAGAGCTTCAAATCTAGTGACTTTGCCTGTTTCTGGATGAGTTGCAGTCACTTCAAGAATATCACAGATTCCAACATCCTCACTTATTGGAATATCTATTTTCTCTTCACCCGTTAAACCTAAGGATTCTGCATCTTCTCCATCCATAAACTCCATTGGAAGGATACCCATCATGATCAAGTTGGCGCGATGGATACGCTCAAATGACTTGGCAATAACTGCCTTAACATTTAAGAGCAGAGATCCTTTAGCTGCCCAGTCACGTGAAGACCCCATTCCATAATCTTCTCCCGTCAAGATAACAAGACCTTGATCGTCCTCTTTGTACTTCATAGCTGCATCATAGATTGGCATAACTTCTCCCGTTGGCCAGTATTTTGTAAAGCCGCCAATTTTACCGTCCGCTAATTGGTTGGCGATACGAATATTAGCCAGAGTCCCACGCATCATAACTTCATGATTGCCGCGTCTTGAGCCGTAAGAGTTGAAGTCCATAAAATGAACCCCATTCTCTTTGAGGTATTGTCCAGCCGGAGTTGAGATGGGAATAGAACCAGCTGGTGAGATATGGTCGGTCGTTACTGAATCCCCAAACTTACATAAGACAGCTAAATCTGTTAAAGGTTCAATGGACTCTGTCTTAATTTCCATGCCGTCAAAGTATGGTGGATTTTGAATATAAGTAGACGATTCCTCCCATTGATACACCGGGTCATCATTTGTTTCTAATTCCTGCCACTGTTTGTTGTCTTCGTATAAAGTGGAATAATTATCATCATAAATTTGACGAGTCACATATTTAGATACATACTCTTCAATTTCTTCATCACTCGGCCAGATGTCACTCAGGAAAACATCATTGCCGTCTTTATCTTGTCCGATGACTTCAGTAGTTAAATCAATATCGATACGGCCCGCTAAAGCAAAGGCAATCACAAGCGGTGGTGAAGCTAAGAAGTTTGCTTGAGTATCTGGATTAATACGTCCTTCAAAGTTACGGTTACCTGATAAAGCTGAAGCTGAAATTAAGTTATTCTCCCGAATAGCTTCAGATAATTCCGGATGTAAAGGTCCTGAATTCCCGATACATGTCGTACATCCATAACCCACAACATTAAAACCAAGTTGGTCTAAGTAAGGCAGCAGACCTGCATCATGGTAGTAATCAGTAACTGTTTTAGACCCAGGTGCCAGAGATGTTTTAACATAAACAGGCACTTCCAATCCCTTTTCCACCGCATTACGAGCCAGCAGCCCCGCAGCCATCATAACAGCCGGGTTACTAGTATTGGTACATGAGGTGATAGCAGCGATAAATAAGGAGCCGTGGGTCAATTCGATATCTTCTCCTTGAAAGTTCATCGGAACTGTCACATCCACTTCCTTCTGCGATAAACCAAACCCATGGTTACCTGCTTCATGTGTCAGGCTTTTAATGAAGGATTCTTTCGTATCTTCTAAGAAAATTTTATCCTGCGGACGTTTCGGCCCTGCAATAGAAGATTTCACTTGACTTAAATCTAAAGTTAACTGGAGAGAATAATCAATATCAGCCTCGTCATCCATCCAGACCCCATTCACCTGGCTGTATTCTTCTACAAGTCCAATCTGATCCTCGGTACGGTTGGTCAATGCCATGTATTTCAAGGTTTCATCGTCAATCGGGAAGAAGCCTACGGTCGCTCCATACTCCGGTGCCATATTCGCAATGGTGGCACGGTCAGCTAAAGTCAGGTTATCTATTCCGTCTCCATAGTACTCTACAAACTTTCCTACTACCTGATGAGAACGCAGAAGTTCAGTAATGGATAAAACCAAGTCTGTTGCATTAACCGTTGGATTTAATTTTCCGGTTAATTCCACACCTACGACCTCTGGTATGGGGTTATATGAAAATTGACCCAGCATAGCAGCTTCGGCCTCAATACCCCCGACACCCCAGCCCAGGACACCTAAAGCGTTAACCATGGGTGTATGAGAGTCTGTACCAAAGACTGTATCTGGAAAAGCTATCTGACGTCCTTGCTCATCCTTAACACTTCCTACAATATCGGCTAAGTACTCAATATTCACTTGGTGGACAATACCTGTATTGTTGGGAACCACCTTAAAGTTGTCAAAAGCACCTTGAGCCCATTTGATAAATTTATATCTTTCATCATTACGCTCAAACTCCAGTTCTTGGTTCTGGTCGATAGCTTCTGCTGTTCCGAAATAATCCACTTGAACTGAGTGGTCTATGACCAGATCCACAGGGATATCCGGATTGATTTCATCCGGGTTCAAACCTAAATGACTCATGGCTTCACGCATAGAGGCCAGGTCTACAATAGCCGGCACTCCGGTGAAGTCTTGTAAGATGACCCGCTGCGGCTTGAAGGGATACTCTTCTACAGTCTGGCTGGTCTGCCAGTTCAATAAGTCACGAATATGTTTTTCAGTTACCCGGTCCCCGTCGTACTGGCGTAGAGCGGACTCAATCAGTACACGAATCGTATAAGGGATTTGATGAATATCGACTCCTTCGTCCTCGGCAAGTGCTTCAATATCATAATAAATATATTCTTCAGCACTTGAAGGATGGGTCAATGTTTTGGCATAGATTTCTTTATTGAAGGTCATGGTTTACAGGTCCCCTTTCTTTCTTTCTGTTAATGGAATATACTCCATATCTTTATGGATCGTTTCATAAGCCGGGCGCATGATCTTACCATCAGATGTCTGCTCTAAGATATGAGCCACCCAGCCGACCATTCTCGCTGTGGCAAAGATCGGTGTATAAAGTTCTGGTGGAATATTTAACATTTCATAAACAACTCCCGAATAGAGGTCCACATTGGCACAAATTTGGAAGTTTTCACCTTTACGTTCTTTCATGATTTTCTTGGTAGTCGATTCGATTAATTTAACGAACTCTAATTTACCTGCCCATTCTGTGTCTAAAGTCATTTCTTCCAGACCATTCTTCAACATCACTGCTCGAGGATCAGAAATAGTGTAAACCGCATGACCCATACCATAAATCAGTCCCGACCCATCATAAGCACGCCCATCTAAAATCTTATTTAAGTAGGCTTCGATTTCTGCCTCATCATGCCAGTCTGACACATTATCCGCGATATTGTTCAGCATCTCTGTCGCTTTTAAGTTAGCTCCGCCATGTTTAATTCCTTTCAAGGATCCCACAGCTGCAGCCAGTGTAGAGAAGATATCTGTTCCGGATGAAGAGATAACATTAGTTGTGAAAGCTGAGTTATTCCCCCCGCCATGCTCGGCATGTACCATAAGAAGCAAGTCTAAAATTTGAACTTCTTCCTCGGTGTAAGAGCTGTTTCGACGCACCATATGTAAAATATTCTCAGCTGAACTTGCATAGATCGGCGAGTGTAGGATCAAAGAATCGTGATTAAAGTAATGCTGTTGGGCCATATAGCCGTACGCCATCATGGTAGGCATCTTAGCGATAATTTGAAGGCCTTTTTCTAATAAGGAAGATAAACTAGTGTCATCAGGATTTTCACTGTAGGAGTATAAGGATAAAATCATTCGCTGCAGGTAATTCATAATATGGTTAGACGGTTGATTCAAGATAACATTTTCTTTAAATTTTTCGGGCAGATCTCTTTCTTGATTTAAGATCGATTCAAAATGGTTAAGGTCTGATGCTGGGGGAAGTTTATCGAAGAGTAAAAGATACATCACTTCTTCATAACCCAGTCTGCCTTCCTGGTCGAAACCATCTACCATGTCCGATAAATCGATTCCGCGATAATGCATCTCACCGGGGATGGGTATGATTTTATCATCCACTACATCATAACCAACAACACTTGCGATGCGGGTAACACCAACTTTTACTCCTGTTCCATTCGAGTTTCGGAGCCCTCTTTTGACATCATGTTTGACGTATTCCTTAGGCGAGATTTTACTCGCTTCTATTGACATCTTGACTAATTGTTCCATCTCTCTCTGCGTGTTTACTTCATTCACTGAATTCGGCATAAAAAAATCCTCCTACTATTCATATAAATATGTATAAATGCATATTATTTGACAGGCGAAATGAATCTTTATTAAACTTTATGCATGATTAGTTAAGATTATATCCAAATTTTTATAATTTGTCTACCCTAAAAGCTATGTTTCTATACGAATATATTAATTGACCCAAAAATAAATCGTCTGTATTTTTATGCCTTAAACAACGAAGCTTGGTGAATATGATTACACCAGTCTTAATAAGTATTATCACAAAAAAATAAGACTCACAAAACTAAGTCTTATCATTTTTATTATTTTCTTTTTTAATTTTCTGATCTTTCTTTGCATCTTTTGATGAGACTTTCTTTTTTTCTTTACGTTTAGAAAGATAGTCATCAATTCTTTCTGCGATTTGTCGCATAGTATCTACATAATAGCTCACTATTCCCCACCCTTTTCTTTTCTTTATTATATCACGTGTCTTTCTAAAGTGGAAAAGCTACTATTTAGAACATTCTAAATAACACTTGTATTTAGAATGTTTCTATCTTATAATGATTACAAGGTGGAAAGACAAGAAAAGGAGGCTCGATTTTTTTATATATTCAAGGGTATCCAAAGTAAATAATATCTGGAGGAAGATATTCATGTTTAAATATTTATTGCACAATCGACCCGGCCGTTTTCTATTAATAGGTACGATTTTCCTGGTGCTGGGTTTTATCATCCTTTATACAGGTTCTTTTAACGCCAATCCTTTCTTTTACATATCTATATTTTTTCTAGGGTTTTTTGCTGCAAAAAATGCTGTTTTATCAACTATTCAAGAGAGTGCCCTTAACGTTGACCTTTTAATGGTACTGGCAGCGCTAGGTGCCGTTGTTATCGACTATGCTTCTGAGGGAGCCATGCTGCTCTTCATTTTTGCTCTGGCGGAAGTGATGGAAAGTTTTGCCAATAGCCGTTCCACAGCTTCTATAGAAGAATTGATGGCTCAAGTTCCAGATACTGCTCTAAGACTCTTACCCAATGGAGAGACAGAAGAGGTCCTCACTGATGACTTAGTAATCGGTGATAGTGTAGTTGTTTCTAGAGGTGATCAATTGCCCATTGACGGAATAACAGACCGTGAAACAGAAATTAATGAAGCGGCCTTAACAGGAGAATCCGTACCTGCTCACAAGCAGAAGGGTGACGAAGTTTTTGCCGGGACAATCAACAGCAGTCATGCCTTCCATTTAGAGGTAACCAAGAATCCAGATGAAACTATTTTCTCTAATATTATCCGTATGGTCGAAGAAGCCCAAGGCCGTCCGAGCCGTATCTCCAGTTTTATTGACCGGATCGAAAGTAAATATGTGATTGGTGTCCTGCTGGCTGTTCCCATCTTCATTGCCCTCCTCTACTTCTTTGTCGGCTTAAGTTTCCAAGAAGCATTTTACCGCGGCATGGTTTTCCTGACTGTAGCCAGCCCTTGTGCGCTGGTTGCATCCGCCACGCCTGCGACCCTGTCAGCTATTTCCAATGGAGCAAAAAATGGAGTTCTAACCAAGGGAGGTGCCGCTTTTGAGGCCCTGAGTAAGATGCAGATTTTATATAGCGACAAGACAGGAACCATTACTTTTGGTGAATTCAAAGTCATCGACTATGCATCCCCGGATGCTGTCCTAAAAGAAGTAATCTGCATGGAACAACAGTCTGGTCATCCCATTGCCGAAGCCTTAGTCAATCACTTTTCAGATGTCAATCTCTCCAGTGTTGATCAGAGCGAACCGGTTGAAGAGATAGCTGGAATCGGTGTCCAAAAAGGAGATATCATCGTTGGGAAGCCTGCAGCTTTTTCCAGCTATGATGATCCCAACAATTACCGTAGAAAAACAGAGACCAGCCACACGGTCATTTTTGCTGGACAAAACAATGAAATTGTCGCCTTCTTCTCCTTGGCTGATAAAGTTCGTCCCTCAGCAATCCATGCTATTGACAGCTTTCAAAAAGAAGGCATCGATGTCCAAATCTTGACAGGAGATAATGAAAAAGTGACCGC
>JAUNQW010000028.1:0-15175 GCA_030535975.1 Atopococcus tabaci
CACATGGCGAGAACAAAAAAAGAAACTAAAGCGACTAAGATTTTTTCACTTTTTGTCCAAGGAAGTACCGCAGATTTTGTTTTTATTTTTTTCTTTTTTAGAGGTAAAGGAATGATTTCAGCATTCTTCTTCGGAATAGAGGGAGTGTAGTTTACCTGCCCGTCTATATATTCCTTAACTAGTTGTTCGTTTGATGCCATCATTATCTCTCCTTTCAACAAGGTCAAAGGTTTTATTTCACTTGACATTCAGCGACGCGTAATTTAGCACTTCTCGAACGATTATTAACTTCTAATTCTTCTTTTGAAGCTTCAATCGGTTTACGGTTAATCATTTTTAGTTTTGCTACTGGTAATTGATCTGGAAGGATAGGAAGTCCTGGAGGTATGTCAGGAAGAGAACTGTACTCTTTAAATAGTGTTTTAATTATACGATCCTCTAAGGAGTGAAAGCTGATAGCAGAAATTCTCCCACCAAGATTAAGAATATCAATCGCTTGTTCTAGAGAACTTTCTAAAGCAGATAATTCATCATTAACTGCTATTCTTAAAGCTTGAAACACTCGTTTAGCAGGATGACCTCCTGTGCGGCGGGTTGCTGCAGGAATCCCTTCTTTTATCGCATCTACCAACTCGTGGGTTGTTTCAATGGGTTGAACTTCGCGTTTTTTCTCAATAACTCTTGCGATTCTCTTTGAAAACTTTTCTTCCCCATACCGACTAAAAATACGGACTAGATCTTCAAATGCCCATTCATTTACAATATGGAAAGCTGTCAAACTTTGACTCTGATCCATTCGCATATCTAGCGGCGCATCATGTTGATAGGAAAATCCGCGCTCCGCCTCATCCAGCTGTGGAGAAGACACACCCAGGTCATAAAGAATCCCGTCAATATACTGAATTCCTCTGGAATTCAAAGCACTTTTTAAATTTTTGAAATTATCTTGAATCAATGAAACTCGTCCTTCAGCCATCTCTTCCGCTAATACCAGACTTGCATTCTTGATAGCGGTTTCATCTTGGTCCAAAGCAAATAAGTGACCTTCACCACTTAACTGTTGAGCAATCAGCTTACTATGGCCTGCTCCTCCGAGTGTTGCATCCACATAAATTCCATCAGGCTTGATATTCAATCCTTCTACTGCTTCTTCTAATAGAACAGTAACATGGTTAAATTTTTTCATTTTATACTCCTCCATTAGAAACCAAAATCAAGCATATCTTCAGCAATATCATCAAATATTTCACTAGTAGCTTTTGAAAAGTCATTCCATTTTTCAGCGGACCATATTTCAAAACGGTTAGAAACCCCTACTACAACACATTCTTTATCCAAAACAGCGTATTCTCTCAAATGTTGTGGAATGTTCGCTCGCCCTTGTTTATCCAGTCCGCATTCTGTTGCTCCTGAATAAAAAAAACGGGTGAAAGCGCGTGTTTCTTTTTTAGCAAGAGGCAGCTCTCGCAGCTTACTTTCCAGCAAACTCCAGCTTTCCATTGGATAACCAAAAAGACACCCGTCTAATCCGCGTGTCACAATGAAGCGCTCACCCAAATCTTCACGAAATTTTGATGGAATAATTAGGCGCCCTTTATTATCAAGATTGTGCTGGAATTCACCTAATAACATTGCCGGATCCCTTCTTGCTATTTCCGCATTCTTCCCATAGTCTACCATATCCCCCCACACTTCACCACATCTTTTCATTTTCTGAATATAAAAAAGAAGAACCTTTTTTGATTCTTCTTTTTTCCTTAAATACTTATAATTAAATTAACAAAAAACCAAATTCCGAAAATTATATATAACCCGGCAAGAAGTAAATCAACTAACCGCCACCAAATCCTATTAAATTTCCTAAAAGGAAATTCTTTATTTTTCACCCGAAATAAAGTAGCGATGATGATACCCAGTAAAGATATCACAATAACTAAATGTGGGAATAGAGATTGATTAAAAATTTCATGCGTAAAAATATGGATTCCCATCATAAAATAAATTGTTAACAAATCAATGAGCTTTATTTTTGTTCTAGATTTGGCCAGGAAGCGATTAATTTTTTCATTTAAATAATAGGATAGAAAAATTGGCAGTAAAAAAATAATGAGCATAATGACTGCAAATCTTAAAGTTTCGATTATTCTTCTACCCCCCCTCTTTTATGCAAAAAATTTTTAAACAAGAAAAACCTTTTGATTAAATCAAAAGGTTTTAAAATGGATCATTTATTTTGAAACTACCTCTTTACCGTCATACTGCCCACAATTAGAGCATACGTAGTGATTACGCTTCATTTCACCGCAATTAGAGCAAGGTGAAATAGATGGTGAAGATAACTTTTTATGAGTACGTCGCTGATTTTTTACTGTTTTAGATGTTCTTCTTTTTGGTACTGCCACAAGAAACACCTCCTCTAAATTTATTGATGAATCCTATCACTTTAAGCATCATCAGTATTTTCCTCATCAAACAATGCTTTCAACTGATTAAACGGAGAATTCTCCTGTTTATATTTTGTTTTAGATTCTTGGTATTGATTTTCTGTCATGACTTGCCAATGTTCACCTTTCGGCAAGTTTTTGTCACTTTTCTCTTGATCAGTTAAAATCTGAGAGGGGAGCGACAAAACAATATTCTCTAACAAAACTTGTGAAATGTCAATACTATCAGTCTCTAAAATAAGTACAAGTTCATTATCTTCATACATTTCTAGTGCTTGAGTGTTGTCTTTTTCAAGATAAATCTCAAAAATAGAAAGCTCTTGGAGATAATCGACTGGTTCTAGCGATCGTGTTGATGGTAAAACTAACCTAGTTTTAGCGGTAAGAGATAATTGATACTCTTGTAATTCAGGTTCAAAGAAAAAGTACCCTTCATAATGAGTGTCTTCAGCATTAATTATTCGCTTAGTCTTATTAAGCAGGCCCTCTTCTAAATCAATCGTTCCAGAAACAGGCAACGACTCATTCTCATACAGGCGAATGTCATTCAAATTCCAGGTTGTTTTCATTTTTAACACTCCTAAAAAACCATTATTAATTATATACTTTAGGTAGATTCTTGTCAACACTTGCTTGCTTATTTCTTTATAATAGGTGACTTCAAAAAGTCCTGACTGGGTATCTTTTCATCAGCGAGTAATCGATAAATATTACCCGCTTTTATATCCATTTTAAATGATTCTTGACCCGACTGCTTTAGATTTGAAATTATTTTCATATCTATTTTGTTTTTATTAAGGTGGTTGAGGTACTCCCTGCCTCTGCTTGTAAAACCCAACAGGCGAATCTGTCGAGGAACAGTGGTTATTGTTTGTTCAACATCTGCCTCCTTGAGTTGCAATAAAGTATAGCATAAGAGTCTTTGTAATCGAGTCCAAGTATATCTTTTTGTTTTAATGGTCTGCATAAAATCTTGAAAATCAGAAGAATTTACGATGTGTTTTTTTAAACGGTTTTCCAGTCCTTCTGTCATCTGGTAGATTTGTCTTAATTGATCGGTGTCCTGGCTGATCAACTGGTATTTTAAATAGGGCCAGGCTTTCTCCCAATCAACGTATGGACTTTGATGCAAGGAAAAATAGACTTCCTCTGGAACAACATGCTTGACTGCTTGTTGAAGTTCTCTATCTTGACTGAGCAAAGCTTGCCTGATAGCGGTACCGCTAGCCATCTGCTCAGCTTTATCTATTGATATTTCTGCGTGCTGCGCCTTTTTTCTCAGTACAGGAACCAAGCCCATGGGCGAGGTTAACTTAGAGTTTTCTCGTGCGTAGAGCATGCCTAGCAAAGAATTCGCCTGCCTGTGATCCAGCGCTATATTTTCTTTTCTTAACACAGGTTCTATCAAATCGGATAGTTGCTGAGCATAGCTTGTGTTTGTCATTTTTTCTTTTGAAAACTCTTCAGCTATTTTCTGATCAAACTTCTGCAAGAGCCGCCCTGCCCGCAGGTAATCTTCAGCCTTGCCATTTTCAACTCCAAAGGACAGATCAGCGCATCTCATGGCAGATAAGATAGCAACACCTGACTGAGCAAAAATATCTCCGGCCTGTAGGGCGGAAGTAAGAGGCATTTCTACTACTAAGTCAGCGCCATGCTCTAAAGCAGAATTTGCTCTCTGCCACTTACTGACGAGCGCCGGCTCCCCTCTTTGTACAAAGTTACCGCTCATACAAATAATAACAACCTCTGCCTGACTCTTTTTTCTTGCTTCTTGAATGTGAAAAGCATGACCATTATGAAAAGGATTATATTCTGCAATAATTCCAACCGCTCTCATACTATCACCTTTTTATTTTTTGCAAACAAAAAACCAACGCGGACTCTCTTCATGGATGGGGTTCTTGCCAAAACCATCATAAACATTCACCTGAGTGAATCCAGCCGACTTTAACATCAACTGATAATCTTCCAAGGGGTAAGTCTTTTCCTTGATGGTGCGCTCTTTTTTACGATACATCTTATCTTCTTTAATAAATAAATCCATATCATGAATGACGCTGTAGGGTTCTTTGCCCTGATATGCTGTCCACATGAAAGAAAATTTTTCTCTACTATGGTTATACATGTAGCCTGGATACAAATCCTCCATCTGGTAAGTAGAGTGCACATCAAAAATAAAGTATCCTCCTTCATTCAAATGCACATAGGCTTCGTTAAATACCCGGCTGACATTTTCTTGGTTTTCCAGATAACAAATAGAATCCAAGCTGCTGATAATGCCATCATAGAATCCAAAATCTGAAAGATCCGTCATATCAGCTTGAACAAGTGGAAAGAAAGTATTGCTTTCTCCCTGGTTAAAGCTGGCCCTTGCAAGCATATCTTCAGAAAGATCAAGACCTGTTATCTTAAAACCTGCTTGGGCAAGTTGAATAGTCAATTGAGCTGAACCACAGCCTAAATCCAGAATATGCAAAGATTTATCCAAATTAAAATAAAGTTTAAAAAAAGTCTGCCATTCTTCATAGACACTTTCATCCATCAACAGATCGTAGACATCTTCAAAGTACATATATTAATTTTCTTCAATCATAAGATCAATATTAACAAGGTCAGCATCACTCCACAGTTTTTCTAAATTATAAAACTCACGGTCTTCTTTACTGAAGATGTGTACAATAACGTCGTTAAAATCGATTAAAGTCCAAGAAGGAGAGTCTCTGCCTTCTACTTTTTTGACCTCTATCCCCTTTTTCTCCGCATCTGCAATCAAGGCATTCATGATAGCTTGATTCTGGCGGCTGGAGTTCCCATTCATAATTACAAAATAATCAGCTAAAATAGATATTCCTTGGACATCTAAAGCTACAATATCTTCTGCTTGTCTATCATCAGCTGTGTTAACAACAAACTCTAAAATTGTTTTTGACTTCTTAGTCATGTTATATCTCCTCACTTTCTGTCATTAAATATTTGTTATAGGTCAGTATCGTCTGAGGATATATTTTTTTCTTACTTTCAAGCAGGTTCTTCAATGTCTGCTGACTGGCATAGCCGATAACCGCATCAAGAGACTCTTCCGCCAGTTTTCGTGCTTTTTCCACCGCAGCAAAGCTTCTAGCCGGCTCTATATAGTCCGCAACAAAAACTATCTTTTCGAGAACGCTCATATGTTCTGATCCTACTGTATGGTTTTTTATAGCATTTAATATATCTTCATCTGAGACATCCAGCTGCTTTTCCGCATATACTGCTGCTACTGGACCGTGCCATACCGAATTTCCAAAATCCAATAAATTCAAAGGTAAATTCTCTGAAATAATGGTTTGACGTGATGTTTGATCATCTTCTTGCTTCTTCAAATCATGCAGGAGACAAGCAATGCTTGTCTTTTCAAGAGATTCTCCATACTGCTCAGCCAATTGCAGACCTATTTTTTCAACTCTAAGAACATGATCATATCTTTTTTGACTTAGATTCTCACGGATCAGTTCTAATAATTCCTCGCGAGATAACTTAATGTATAAGCTAGTTTGGGTCACTAACTTCACCTTTTGTGTATAATTCATTTTCTGAAATATAACTAACCACATCATTAGGTATCAAATACCGGACAGGTTTGCCTTCTTTGATGCTTTTTCTAAGTTCAGTTGAACTGATATCTACATTAGGCACATCGACCCAGAGAATTGGGTAGTCTGACTTTCTTTCATATTCTAATCGATTCACACCTACCAATTGAACACTCTCAATTAACTCATCAATTTTATACCAATTGGGTAAGTCATGGACCATATCGGCTCCCAGAATAAAGTAAAATTCTTTATCAGGATGACGGCTTTGTAACTCTATAATAGTATCAAAAGTATAGTTAATGCCACCTTTATCCACTTCAATCGTATTCAGGTCAAAGTAAGAATTTCCTTGAATGGCTCGAAGCAGCATATCCAGACGTGAATCGGCATCTATAGTATCTTTTCCATTGCTATGTGGTGGGGTTGCAGTCGGAATGAACCATACCTCTTCCAAGCCTAATTGATTTCTTACTTGGTCGGCAACCACTAAGTGCCCAATATGAGGAGGGTTAAAAGTCCCGCCCAGCAAACCAATTTTCTCAGTTTTTTCTACATTTATATTTTCTGTTACTGTTACAGTTTTTGCTTGATTTGTCATGATAATCTTCCTCTTCTATTTCAATCCTTAAGCTTTCGGTAAAGTTAAAGAAATCTCACGATTTTCTTCTTTTGATGATTTTTTAAATAGGACAATAACTTTCCCAATAACCTGAATAATATTAGCACCTGATTGATCAGCAATTATTTCTGCAGTTTCTTTCGGACTTTCCAAGTTGCTCTGCAATAAAGATATTTTTATAAGCTCTCTTTTTTCCAAAGCATCATTGATTTGATTTATCTGTTCAGTTGAAAGCCCTTTTTTACCAATTTGAAAAATAGGCTGCAGATGATGAGCCTGGCTTTTCAAGTGAGACACTTGTTTACTTGTTAATTTCATTTCTTTTTCCTACTTTCTTTATATCATCGCCGGCCTTAAAACAACATTAACTCCTTCAGGAGCGTAAACCGAAAGAGAAACATTCTCAGGGGCAGTTACCCAGCCCAAGCCAGAAATCAAAATATCTGATTTTTCTTTCAACTTAAAGTCTCTTTGTTTATATTTTAAGTTTAGTTTGTTTTCTATCGATGGCGGAGTTAACTCTTTACCTACCATATTTTCTATAATTTGTTCAGCTTTTTCTGTTTTGGTCCGATGAATATAAAGATCTTCAGAAGCATAAACTACTAAGCTGCTTTTTTCTGGACTGGAAATTAAATCAAAACGGCCTAAACCTCCCAAGAAAAGAGTTTGTCTACCATTTATTTGATAAGCTTTGGGATTCAATCTTCTTTTTGGTGTTACCTGCTTTAACTCCTTACCTTTTAAGAAATAACTAACTTGATCTCTTTGTATAATACCAGGAGTATCGATGAGAAAAGCACCATCATCTAGTGGAATTTCAATTTTCCCTAAAGTTGTTCCAGGGAAATAAGAAGTCGTGATAAGGCTGTTATCATCTATTGCAGGCGCAATCATTTGATTAATCAATGTCGATTTTCCTACATTACTGGCACCTAATATATAAACATCTCTTCCCTTTCTTAATCGATCAATTTTTTGAGCAAGATCGTCTATATATTGCTTTTGTGTTGCACTCGTCACAAGCACCTCTTGGGGTCTCACACCCAGGGCATGGGATCTTTTCATCACCCACTGGCGTATTCTACTTTCTTTAACCGACTGCGGTAAAAGATCGAATTTATTACCTACTATTATAATTGGGTTGTCATGAGCATATCTCTGTATGCCTTGTATAAAGCTGCCTTCAAAGTCAAAAAGGTCCACAACCAAAACGATAAGAGCCTGCTTAGATGAAATTTCATCTAAGATCTTTTTATAACTCTCTTCGTCCAGGTCGATATCCATTAAGTCATTGTAGTGACGTAATCTAAAGCAGCGTTGACAATAAATATCAGCATCCTGATCTGCTTTTTCTAAGGCTGATGCAGGTATAAAACCTTCTAACTCTTTCTTTTCAGTTTGAATCACTGCCCCGCAGCCGATACATTTAATTTTTTGGCTTGATTGGCTCATTCAGTGAATGCCTCCATTTCATATTAGAATCATTTCTCATTAATCGATTCAGTATCTTTTTTTCAACTTTTCGGTTTAATCTCGTAACAGCAGCATCTGTAGTGGCAATAGGCTTGACTAAAACGCTCTCTAAGTCAACTAGATTAGCACCCAGGATATCAGTTAACACTTGATCACCAACCATCACTACATTTTCTTTATCCATACCTAATAAATTTAAAGCTCTTTCAAACTTATAAGGAAGGGGCTTTAATCCCCGATGAACAAATTTAATCTGCAAAGCCTTAGCCACAGGAGCAATTCGCCTATAACTGTTATTAGACAGGATCACAAGTGGTATATTATTATTTTTCAATTCCCTAATCCACTTAATTGTGATTTCAGTTCCCTCAGGATTATCCCAAGCAATCAATGTATTGTCGAGATCCGCAATAACACCGGTAAATTGGTGTTCCTCCAACTCATCAGGTGTGACATTATAAATCGAATCAACCATCCAAGTCGGCTTGAAATTATCAATAAATGCCATATACTTCTCCTTGCACAATAAAATAGGAGCACATGTGTACTCCAACTTGTTTATCATAATATAAATTAAACTTTATTTAAACCTTAAGATGATTTCGATAAATCGCTCGATACTCATATAATATTTCAAAAATTTCAATTGCTGCTAAATCTAGTAGTTCAAACTTAAAGTTTTCATATGATACGGCATTCACTACTGTAAAAACACCGGATATTTTATTGTAAAAAACTTTGACAATGAGCCGACCATCAAATTCGAACAACCTTCTTTGTATATCATCACTTTCATCTTTGGTCATCGCGATCAGACGGTCAATGATTGAACTTAAGTATGATTCAGTCATTCTTGACCTTTGACCTTCCTTCCTAGTTCACACTGGATTTAGTACGGCTTTTTGTACTATCATCTACTTACTTGCTGCATTAAAACAAAAAAGATCTGTTAGTCAGACCTTTTACAGTTTGCTTATATTAATTGTTCATTATTTAAAGTTTCTTCAATAGCAGTGACGGCTTCCACTTCATCAGGGCCGTCCACCGTAATAATTACTTCAGCATTTTCTCCTGCCCCTAATGACATGACCCCCATTATAGATTTTAGGTTCACCGACTTACCGTCGTACTCTAATGTTATTTCAGATTCATATTTACTGGCAGTCTGCACCAACATTGTTGCTGGGCGAGCATGGATGCCAGTTTCTGAAACAATTTTAAATTTTTTCTTTTCCACCTAAATCACACTTTCACCATTTATATTTTTATAATTGCAAAGAAACTATAGCATTAATCAGGCACTTTGACAAGCAATTGTAAAGGTTTTCATTATTAATAATACAAGATAATCATACCTTTCTCTATTCTTAAATCAATGCCTTTTATTATTTTTATTTTAGAGTAATAACTTGAAAAATACTGGATAAACGGTATAATATTATTTGTAAGGTCAAAGATGGTCAAACTCCATTGTGACCTTTTATTTCCTGTTTATTTTAAATCAAGCAATTAATAAATATTTTAAGAAAGTAGGTATTAAAATATGAAATGTCAAAGATGCCAAAGACAAACTGCTACCATTCACTTATACGTTAACCAAAATGGTACAAATAAAGAAATTAATTTATGTTCTTCTTGCTATCAAGAAATAAAAAACAAACAAAGTGGTGAAAAAAATATGAATAATAACCAAAACCCATTTGGATTTGGAAATTTTGATGATTTATTCCGACAAATGTATGGAAAGAATCAAAATCCAAACCAACAACAAATACCTCCAACTCAATCCGGCGGCGGACGTGGCGGTCAACAGCCTCCGCAAGAGGATACGCTCCTGGGACAATACGGCACAAACTTAAATGACCTAGCTCGTGAAGGCAGTATTGATCCTGTCATCGGACGTGATGAAGAAATTGTCCGTGTGGTCGAAATCCTCAACCGCAGACGTAAAAATAATCCTGTGTTAATCGGTGAAGCTGGAGTAGGTAAAACTGCTATTGCAGAAGGTCTTGCCCGAAAAATTGTCGAAGAAGATGTTCCGGCAAAATTAATCAATAAAGAAATTATTCGATTAGATGTTGCTTCTCTTGTCCAAGGGACTGGTATCCGTGGACAGTTTGAGGAAAGAATGCAGCAGCTGATTGATGAAGTGACGAATGATGATCAAATCATTTTATTCATTGACGAAATTCATGAATTAGTAGGTGCCGGCTCAGCTGAGGGCAGTAACATGGATGCAGGAAATATTCTTAAACCAGCCCTTGCCCGAGGTGAAATTCAATTAATTGGTGCGACAACTCTCAATGAATATCGAGAGATAGAAAAAGATGCCGCATTAGAAAGACGTTTCCAACCTGTCATGGTTGAAGAGCCTTCTATAGAAGAAGCGATTGAAATCTTAAAAGGAATCCAATCTTATTATGAGGATTACCACCATGTAACTTATACAGACGAAGCGATTGAAGATGCTGTTGTTCTTTCGGCCCGCTACATCCAAGACCGACAGTTACCTGATAAAGCAATTGACCTCTTAGATGAGTCAGGCTCTAAAAAGAATTTAACTATCAACCCCATCGATACAGAGTCGATTAAGCAAAAGATCCTTGAAGCAGAGCAGCTGAAAAATGAGGCTACTGAAAAAGAAAACTTTGAGGATGCTGCCTATTACCGGGACCAGATGGAAAAATATGGAGAAATGATGACTAAAGGCCAGACTCCAGAACAAAGCCTTGAAGTTACTCCAGATGATATTGTTGCAATCATTGAACAGCAAACCGGCATCCCGGTTGCAGAATTGCAAGAACAGGAACAAAAGCAGTTGAAAGACTTAGACGTGAAATTAAAAGAGAAAATTATAGGACAGGATGAAGCCATTGATCAGGTCGTCCGAGCGATTCAGCGTTCTCGTGTAGGATTAAAGAGACCTAATCGTCCAATCGGTTCCTTCTTATTTGTAGGTCCCACAGGAGTAGGTAAAACAGAAACTGCACGTGTGCTGGCTGAAGAATTATTCGGGACTCGTGAATCTTATATTCGTTTAGATATGAGTGAATTCATGGATAAACATACTACTTCTAAATTGATTGGTTCTCCTCCTGGTTACGTCGGTTATGATGAAGCCGGCCAGTTAACTGAAACCGTTCGTCGTAACCCATACAGCTTGATTTTAGTCGATGAGGTAGAGAAGGCTCACCCTGATGTTCTCAATATTTTCCTTCAAATTATGGAAGATGGCCGTCTGACTGACTCTAAAGGTCGTACAGTGAGCTTTGAGAATGCCATCATTATTATGACCAGTAATGCAGGAACTGGATCAGCTGAAGCAAATGTTGGGTTTGGAGCACAGGAAGAAGGACGTCAGTCTTCCGTCTTAAATCAATTAACTGACTACTTCCGTCCAGAATTCATCAACCGTTTCACTTCTATTGTCGAATTCTCAGCTTTAACTAAAGAAGAATTACTTCATATTGTCGATTTAATGATTGATGATGTTAACTCTATGTTGGCGGAGCAGGAGATGAGTATCGAAATAAGCGACGAGGTCAAAAAAGAATTGGCAGATCTCGGATACAATCCAGAACTGGGAGCAAGACCTCTACGCCGTATCATTGAAGAGCAAATTGAGGATAAGATTGCAGAATTTTACTTGAACCATGAAAAAGTAAATCAAATGTATGCAGACCTTATCGATGGAGAAATTGTGGTCATGGGCAAATCTGATAAAGATCAGACAGATACCGTCAATGTAGAACAAGAGTCAGATGAAGAATAAATAAATGAATGAGAGAGGTTGGCCTACAATCCAGCCTCTCTTTTTGCATTTTTAAAAAGCTCTTCCGCAATAATGTAGAAATCAATTCCTAACCTTGCTACAATAGATTAAGATCTAATTATTTCATATTACTTCAAACTTTTAAGAAAGTTGGTGCATTTTTGTATTTATTAATAATTGCTCTTATTCTGATTTTAGCTTTGATAGCAATTCGTCTTTCAGATAAATTAAAAGTACCTCAGTTATTGCTCTTCATGGTGCTGGGTATAGCTTTTAACTATGTAGGTTTTGATTTCAACGATTTTGAGTTTGCAGATAGTTTCGCTGCCCTCGCCCTGATGTTCATTATTTTCTACGGTGGCTTTGGTACAAAATGGGAAATGACAAAACCCGTCGCTAAAGAAGCGATAACTTTAAGCTTTCTGGGAACTATTGCTACTGCATTAATCACTGGTCTCTTTGTTTGGCTGGTCTTTGGTTTCTCTCTGTTTGAAGCTATGCTTTTAGGTTCAATCGTTGGATCGACGGACTTTGCCAGTGTCTCCAGCGTTCTTCAATCTCGAAATCTGAATTTGAAGTATAATACGTCTCCTCTTCTTGAACTTGAATCAGGATCAAATGACCCGACCGCTTTCACCATGGTCACTGTCTTCTTGTTATTGATTCAAGGTATAGATGTTAATGTTCCCGTGCTTATTTTACTTCAGGTAGGACTTGGAATTATTTTTGGTTTTGCTATTGGATGGATTTTTATCCGGGCTCTCAGCCGATTAAACTTTGACGAAGGCCTTCTAACTATATTCCTGGCAGCCGCAGCTCTTTTTACCTATGAATTTACTAACCAATTCCAAGGTAATGGTTACCTCGCTGTCTATATCTTTGGTATCTACATTGGAAACAAAGAGTTTGTAGGTAAGCGGGAAGTCGTCTTCTTCTTTGATGGCGTAACCAACTTGTCACAAATCGGTCTCTTCTTTATGTTAGGATTACTTTCCAATCCGCAAAGTATTGTAGCAATGATGCCCATCGCATTAGTGGTTATGATTTTTATGACAATTATCGCTCGTCCTCTTTCAGTTTACGGCTTAATGCTGCCTTTTAAGATGCCGAATAACCAGTTAATTGTCATATCAATAGCAGGACTGCGGGGAGCGGCAGCGATCGCCTTTGCTATAGCGGCAGTCAACTCCGGTGCCCCCTTGGTCAATGATATTTATCATATTGTCTTTGATATCTGTCTTTTATCTGCTTTGATTCAAGGGGGATTACTCCCATGGGCCTCACGTAAATTTGATATGCTGGATCCGGATGATAATGTCTTAAAAACATTCAATTATTATCAGGATAAAAGTGAAGTTGGTTTCTTAGAAACTGACATTCAGCCCGGCAGCAGTTTAATTGGTCGTCAAATCAAAGACTTGAATATAGAGTTTGACTTCATCATTGCAAAAATCATCCGTGAAAATGAAAATATTGTACCGGGCGGTAATATCACTCTGCAGGAAAATGACCGGCTGGTATTTGCAGGAAAACAATATTTTGACCCTAAAGGAACTGACTTGAAAGAATTTAAGATTAATAGTTTCCATTCCTGGGTGGACCAAGATATTGTCAATCTCGATCTGCCAGATGATTATCTCCTTATTTTAGTATTAAGAGAAGATGATCAATTGGTTGTTCCAACAGGATTTACCCAAATTCTCGAAGGTGACACAGTTATTGCTTTAGATCCTAATAAAAGTGTTTAAGTTATTCAACAATCGATAAAAAAGCACATGGAAAAATTCCATGTGCTTTTTTCTTATAGTAAAGATTGAAGTTCCACATCAGGATGTTTATCTTCAAAGAATCGTAAGGCAAATTCACTTTCAAACAACAACACAGGCTGATCATGTCGGTCTCTCACTAATAAGTGACGGCTTGAATTCATTTTTTTATCTAATTGTTCTGGATTAATCCATCGGGCAATCTTACGACCGAGAGGTTCCATTAGAATTTCAGAATTATATTCATTATTTAGTCGATGTTCGAACACTTCAAATTGGAGCTGACCGACTGCCCCCAGAATAAATTCTTTACTGTGGTAACGTTTATACAGTTGAATAGCCCCTTCTTGCACTAATTGTTCCAATCCTTTGTAAAAAGATTTTTGCTTCATAGCATTTTTGGCACGTACATTCATAAATAACTCAGGTGTAAAACTGGGAAGGGCCGGGTATTCTATTTTCTCTTTTCCTTCATAAATAGTGTCACCAATTTGGAAGGTTCCCGTATCATACAAGCCTATGATATCTCCTGCCACAGCAGTCGTCACCATTTCTCTTTCTTCAGCCAAAAATTGAGTGGTGTTATTGAGACGAACATCCTTAGCTGTACGAGCTAAGGAGACATCCATTCCGCGGTCAAATTCACCAGATGTAATCCTTAAGAAGCCGATTCTGTCTCGATGTTTTGGATCCATATTCGCTTGGATTTTGAAGATAAAACCTGAAAACTTCTCATTAACAGCCTCTACTTCATGCCCTTCAAGATCCTCATGATTAGCGGGTTCAGGTGCAAAATCTAAAAAGCCGTTCAGAAAGCTTTCAACCCCAAAATCTGTTAAAGCTGAGCCGAAAAATACGGGTGTTAATTCACCTGATTTAATCCTTTCAGCATCAAATTGATTTCCTGCAACCGATAATAATTGAGCTTCGTCTCTCGCTTGTTGATAGATGGAAGTTTGAGCTATAGGATGGTCGGAAGGAATATCACCATCATCATCAAACTCTATAAATACTTCTCCATTGACACTGTTAACATCTGGTCGGTTGATTTCAATTCGTTGGTTATAAATATCATATAAACCTAACAATTCTTTCCCCATACCAATCGGCCAATTCATAGGATAAGCATCAATACCCAGTACTTCTTCTAATTCTTCTACTAATTCGAAAGGGTCTCTTCCTACTCTGTCGAGCTTGTTGATAAAAGTAAAAATAGGAATCCCACGCATCCGACAAACCTTAAATAATTTTTCAGTCTGTTCCTCTATTCCGTTTCCGCTGTCTATCACCATAACTGCACTGTCCACTGCCATTAACGTACGATAAGTATCTTCGGAAAAATCTTCGTGTCCGGGTGTATCTAATATGTTGATGCGTTTGCCATCATAATCGAACTGCATCACAGAAGAAGTTACAGAAATTCCCCTTTGCTTTTCGATTTCCATCCAGTCCGACGTAGCAAATTTTCCTGTCTTTTTTGCTTTGACAGTCCCTGCTTGACGGATAGCTCCTCCAAATAA
>JAUNQW010000028.1:15275-18293 GCA_030535975.1 Atopococcus tabaci
TTAAATAAGACATGAAGGCCGATGCAATGGAGAAATAGATTAGGACACTGGTTAGGTCTGTTAAGGTGGTAATAAAAGGTCCACTTGCCACAGCTGGATCAAAGCCTAGTTTTTCAATTAAAATAGGCACAAAAGATCCCGCCAAGGTGGATACGATTACAGCAAACAGCATGGCAACACCTACAATAATACCTAAATATAAATTTTTCTGCCAGATGCCGACTATGGCGAAAGCTGCTAATCCGACAGCTGTTCCTGTTACTATACCTACTGTTAATTCATTAAGAAAAAAACTAAATTTATGGGTGTCTTCTTCGATTTCTCTCGATGAAATCCGACGAATAGCTACAGCTAAAGACTGTGTTCCTGCATTTCCAGCAGTACCTGTAATCAATGAAATGAAAACAGCCAGAATCGCTACTTGACTGACCAACCCTTCAAAAAACGATATCAAGGATGAAGTTCCCATCCCCAGGACTAACAGCGAAATCAGCCACGGCATTCGATTTGTAGCAGCAGCAAAAGGTGAATCGTGCTTTTCATCCACATCAACTGCAGCTAGTCCTGAGTAGTCTTCAGCCGCTTCTGCATCAATAACATCTACGATATCATCCACTGTAATAATCCCCACTAATTGTCTATTATGATTCACTACAGGCACTGCCAAAAAGTCATAGTCCCTGATAAGATGAGCTACGTCTTCTTGATCATCATCTACTGATGCATAAATAATATTTTGTGTCATGATTTCTTTTAACTGTATATCCGGCTGACTGAAAACTAAATCTCTTAAAGAAACAACTCCTTGAAAGTGTCCCTGGGAGTCTACTACATACAAGTAATAAATCATTTCAGCAGCAGGTCCATCCTGCTTCAACAGCTCCAAGCTTTCTTGGGTTGTCAATTCCTGATTTAAAGATATGAATTCTGTTGTCAAAAGTGAGCCTGCCGTATCTTCGCCATAGCTCATCATTTGAGTAATCTCCAGTTGCGATTCTTCATCCATCAAAGCAATCAGCTGATTACGTTTTTCTAAATCAAGATGCTCCAGAACATCTACTGCATTATCATTATACATATTCTCCAGGAGATGGGCAGCATAGTCCGCTTCCATTTCATAAAAATAAACATCTAATTCTTCTACATCTTCTGACAGCATATCAAACAAATCAGCGCTTGCTTCCGGGGACAAAATATAATAAATAGCCCGGCGTTCATATTCAGTCAACTTTTCAAAAATTTGAGCTTGATCATAAGCATGCAGGCTTAAAAATATTTCATCAAATTTTTCATAGTCTTTTTCTTTTAATAAGGTAATGATTTGATCTAAATTTAATTCATGTTTTTTTTGTGTATCTTTCATGACTGTCCTTTCTGAATTTAACTATTAGTTGTTCACATCGCCTATAAAAGCATCTTTTACTCTTATCCAAAAAGGAGTGTGACGATATTTAGCAAAATGGACTTCTTGATCAGCTATCCTCACCCGCATAGCTGAAATATTATCTGAAGCTTTATTTTCCTGATCGATTGAATATCGAATACCATCTGAATCAAGAGGTTTAAGTGTAATCCATTCATAGGGGGCGATAATTAATGATGATCCGAGTGAACGATAAACTCGATTGTTAATAGAGGCGATCTCAGCTAACTGTAAAACTTCCAGACTAGGATGAATAACAGCCCCTCCTAAAGAGTTATTATAACCCGTAGAGCCTGTAGGCGTAGAAATACAGAGCCCATCCCCACGAAAACGTTCAAAGTGTTCACCCTTAATAAAAACATCACAAGTTAAAGTACCATCTACCCTTTTCAAGGTCGCCTCATTTAAGGCGAGTCGGTGAATCGTCTTTTTAGAATTTTTTAAAATGATTTCTACATCTAAAATCGGATAACAAACACTTTCTTCCTGCTCATACATTAAACTCTTAACTAACTCTCCTACTTCGTACTCACGCCAGTCGGTATAAAAACCAAGATGACCCGTGTGGATACCTAAAAATCTAATAGAGTCTAGCAAATGAGAATATTGCTGGAAGGCTGACAAAAATGTCCCATCTCCACCTATAGAAACAACTACATCTGGATTTTCTTGATTCAATTCAATTTCATATTCATCACAGAGATGCCTGAGTTCTTTTTCTATTTTATTGGTCTCGGGGCTATCATATTTTACAATAGCTAGTTTCATTCATTACCCTCCTGGTTGTCTTTAATGATTATTCTTTAATCTTAAGATATAATAAGCTTTACAAGCACCATTTTAACATATATTACGCAGAGGATTTAACATATAGACTACAAACTAGAGGAGTTTTCCACATGAATCAAGAAATCGAAATAGAATATAAAAATATAATCACCCTTGAAGAATACGATAAAATGCTTAATTATTATTCAAAACGTGAAAACATTACATCTTGGCAGCAAAGTAATTACTACTTTGATACTCCTGATTTACAATTAAAAAAAGAAAATTCAGCTCTACGTCTTCGAACCATAGAAAACAAAAAAGCTGAAATAACATTAAAAACTCCTTATGAAGATCATTTACTTGAAAATACTATAAATCTTGATTATAATGAATCACGTGAAATAGTATCTGCAGGTCAAATCGACCTTCCAGACGCTATTGAAAGAATATTAAAAGAAATGAACATAGATTCTAATCGCTTAAAATATCAAGCTTCTATGACTACCCTTAGAAATGAGTGGCACCACTCGAACTGTACGATTGCTTTAGATCAAAGCAGCTATATAGATATAAAGGACTATGAATTAGAAGTAGAAGCACCGACTGATAAAATTGCTCAAGAAACATTCAATCGAATTCTTGAGCAATTTTCTATTGAAAAGCGTGAAACACTTAATAAAATCGCACGAGCTTTTCAATATATGCAACAATGACTTGATCTTGTAACAAGAATATGAAGCAAATCCTTTTTAAAAATATAAATTTCTTGGTATGATTATTAATGAAATTAATAATCAGAAAAACATTATGAAAGTAGGTGAACC